>NZ_JOGH01000007.1:0-123785 GCF_000721345.1 Kitasatospora sp. NRRL B-11411
CCCCCGCCCACGCACCGATCCCCCGTTCGCCGTCCCCACCCCGCAATATCCCACGCACCGACCGGGCGGGGCGCCTAGGGTGATCGACCGTGATCGACTGGACCGCCCTCGCCGACCGCGACCCCACCGACGCCGAACTGTCCGCCGTCAGCGCGGCGCTGCGCTCGCCCGACCCGGCGGAGCGCGACGGGCGCGCCTACCCCCGGCTGGTCGGCTGGGTGCCCGGGCTGCCGGAGGAGCGCCGGCTCGCGCTCGGCGACGCGATGGCGGCCCGCTTCGAGGACACCGAGGTCCAGGCGCGGACGTTCGCCCCGCTGGTGCTGGCCGCCGTCGTGCGCACCGGCACCCTGCGGCCCGCGTGGCCGGCCGCCTTCGCCCGCTGGTACCCGGCCGAGACCGACCTGCGCGGCCACCACCCCGAGCTGGGCTGGCTACACGCCGTCGCGCACGGCGCGGACCTGCTCGCCGCGTTCGGGCAGCACCCGGAGGTCGACCCCGAGCCGCTGACCGCGCTCGGCGCGGCCCGGCTGCTCGCCCCGACCGGCCACGTCTTCGACGCGATGGAGGACGACCGCCTCGGCCACGCGCTCGCGCTGACCCTGACCCGGCCGGAGCTGACGGAGCGCCAGGCGGTCGGCTGGCTGGACGCGGTGGCCGAGGTGTTCGCCACCGGGGAGCCCGGGCCGGTGCCCGCCGAGGTCTCCAACACCCTGCGCACCCTGCGGGTGGTGCACCTGCTGGCGGTGCGCGGCGTGCGCCCGCGCTGGGGCGCGCCGCAGGTGCGGGCGCTGCCGCACGGCGCGGCGGTCGGCGGGCGGATCGCCGAGGTGCTGGCGGTGGCGGCGCCGTACGCGGGTTGACGGGCTGTCGGCTTCCGTAGACTGCCGCCCATGCGGAGCAGGGAGTACGGGCCGGATCTGACCCCGCCGTGGAAGCGGCAGCAGGCGGCGCCGGAGGTGGCGGCGGAGCGGGACCTGGTGGTGGAGGAGGCGGCGACCGGGTTCTGCGGGGCGGTGGTGCGCTGCGAGCGGACCGCGGAGGGGTTCACCGTCACGTTGGAGGACCGGTTCGGCAAGCACCGGGTGTTCCCGCTGGTGCCGCGCGGGTTCCTGCTGGAGGGGCGGGTGGTGACGCTGGTGCGGCCCGTCGCCGCGGCTCCGGCGCCGCCGCGCGGGCCGGGGCGCACCGCGTCGGGGTCGGTCGCGGTGCCGGGGGCCCGGGCCCGGGTGGCGCGGGAGTCGCGGATCTACGTCGAGGGCCGGCACGACGCCGAGCTGGTCGAGCGGGTCTGGGGCGACGACCTGCGGGTCGAGGGCGTGGTGGTGGAGTACCTGGAGGGCGTGGACGACCTGCCCGCCATCGTCGACTCCTTCGCCCCCGGCCCCGGCCGCCGGCTGGGCGTGCTGGTCGACCACCTGCTGCCCGGCACCAAGGAGCACCGGATCGCCGAGCGGGTGACCGGCGACCACGTGCTGGTCGTCGGCCACCCGTACGTGGACGTCTGGCAGGCCGTCAAGCCGTCCGCCCTGGGCATCCCCGCCTGGCCCGCGGTGCCGCGCGGCGAGGTCTGGAAGGAGGGGGTGTGCCGCCGGCTGGGCTGGCCGGTGGACACCCCCGCGGCCTGGCGGCGGATCCTCGCCGCGGTCGACGGCTGGAAGGACCTGGAGCCGGAACTGCTCGGCCGGGTCGAGGAGTTGATCGACTTCGTCACGCTGCCCGGCGCGGACGGGTCCTGAGCCGCCGCGCCGGACCTAGCCCGGGATCCGGCCGCCCGGGCTGCCGGACGGGGCCGGGATCCCGGTCGGGGCCGGGATCCCGGTGCCGGAGGGGACGGGCGCGGTCGGGACCGGGGTCGCCCCACCGGAGGGGACGCCCGACGGGGGTGCGTCGGACGGGACCGGGACGGGACTCTGCCGGCTCACCTCCGTGCCCCGCAGCGCGGGCAGGCAGGCGGGCACCGTGTCGACCACCGTGGCGTTGAAGACCCACGCCCCGGGCGAGTCGGCGTCGTAGGACCAGAACCGCAGCAGCACCGTCGCACCGGCCGGGATCCGGCTGGGGTCGATCCGCTCCGCGGCGTGGTCGCCCGGTTCGCTCCGGACCGCGGCCGGGGCCCGCGACGGCTGGTCGGGGGCGTCCGGGCAGTGGTCGTCGGCGGTGCCCTGCACGTGCTTGAGCCCGGCCGCCTTGACGCCGTGCCCCCGTAGCTCGGCGACCATGTCGGACAGCCCGGTCGGGTCGCGCAGTTCGAGCAGGAAGGTGCCGTCGGACTCCTCGGTGACCGCGTAGGCCGCGTTGCCGCCGTGCCCACCGCCGAGCACGGCGGGCAGCACCACGGCGGTGGCGACGGCCGCCGCGCCGACCGCGAGGGCGGCCGACAGCGGGCGGCGCAGCCGCGCGCGGTGCGGGGCGGGGACGGTGGCGGCGCTCCCCGCGGTGCTCCCCGCGGTGCTCCCCGCGGCGCGCTCGGTCGTGCGCTCAGCGGTGCGCTCGGCGGCCATGGCGATCAGTTCCTCGCCGAGCCTGCGCTCGAAGGCGGCGGTGGACGGGGTGCGGTCGGCGCTGGTCACGAGGTCACCTCGAGCATCGGTTCGGTCTTGGCGGCCCGGCGGAGCGGCGGCTCCGGGGCCGGGCGGGCGGCCTCGGGCCCGGCGCCCAGCCAGCGGCGGGCGCGGTGCATCCGCACCCGGACGGTGGCCTGGGAGATGCCGAGGGCCTGGGCGGCCTCGGCGGTGCTCAGGCCGTCCATGACGACCAGGTCGAGCACCTCGCGCAGCGGGGCGCTGAGCCCGGCGTGCCGCTGCGCGAGGTCGCGGACGGCGCGCTCGGCGTCGATCCGCTCCTCCAGGGCGAGGATGTCCTCCTCGGCGAGCAGCCGGCGGCCCTGGAGGCGGCCGAGCGCGCGGCGTTCGCGGTCGTCGCCCCGGCGGTGTCCGGCGATGGTGTGGCGGGCGATGCCGTACAGCCAGCCGATCGCGCTGCCGCGCTCGGGGCGGTAGCCGTCGGCGGCCTCCAGGGCGGCGACGAAGATGTCGGCGGTCAGGTCGGCGGCCAGGTGCGGGTCGCTGACCCGGCGGGTGACGAAGCCGAGCACCGCGTCGACGTGCTGGTGGTAGAACGCGCCGAAGCCGTCCGGTGCGGTCAGTTCCGGCGGGCGGTCCTCGGGACTCGCGGCGCGCCGCTGCCGCTGGGGTGTGCGCATGCGTCCCTCCTCGGTCGGGGAACCCCGTGCGGTTCCTCCACCGAGTACTTGGCCGCAGCGCGCCGGACCGTTTCACCCCGTCCCGGCACCGCCCGGCCCGCCCCCGTGCCCGGCCCCCGTACCTTGCCCGCCGCCGCCGTCAGTCGACCAGGTCGCGGACCACCCGGTCCGCCAGCAGCCGCCCGCGCAGGGTCAGCGCGGCCCGGCCGGCCGCGTACGGTCCGGGTTCCAGCAGGCCGTCCGCGAGGGCCCGGTCGGCGGCGGCGCGGCCGGCGGCGGTGAGCAGGTCCAGCGGGCAGCCCTCGGCGAGGCGCAGTTCGAGCAGGATGCGTTCGACCCGGCGGTCCTCGTCGGCGAGCACTTCGCGGCCGAGCGCGGGGGTGCGGCCCTCGGCGAGCGCCTGGGCGTACGCGGCCGGGTGCTTGGCGTTCCACCAGCGGACGCCGCCGACGTGGCTGTGCGCGCCGGGGCCGGCGCCCCACCAGTCGGCGCCGGTCCAGTACAGCTCGTTGTGGCGGCAGCGGCCCTCGGGGGTGGTGGCCCAGTTGGAGACCTCGTACCAGTGGTAGCCGGCGGCGGCGAGCGCCTGATCGGCCATCAGGTAGCGGTCGGCGTGCACGTCGTCGTCGATCATCGGCAGTTCGCCGCGCTTGACCCGGGCGGCCAGCCGGGTGCCGTCCTCGACGATCAGCGAGTACGCGGAGACGTGGTCCGGTCCGGCGCCGATGGCGGCGTCCAGCGAGGCCTGCCAGTCCTGGTCGGACTCGCCGGGGGTGCCGTAGATCAGGTCGAGGTTGACGTGCTCGAAGCCGGCCGCGCGGGCCTCGGCGACGCAGGCTTCGGGGCGGCCGGGGGTGTGGTGGCGGTCGAGCAGGGCGAGCACGTGCGGGCGGGCGCTCTGCATGCCGAAGGAGATCCGGTTGTAGCCGCCCTCGCGCAGTTCGGCCAGGTACGCCGGGTCGACGGACTCGGGGTTGGCCTCGGTGGTGACCTCGGCGCCGGGGGCGAGCCCGAACTCCTCGCGCAGCGCGGCCAGCATCCGCACCAGGTCGCGGGCGGGCAGCAGGGTGGGGGTGCCGCCGCCGAGGAAGACCGTCCCGACCGGCAGCTCGGTGTCGCCGAGGACGCGGCGGGCCAGCCGGATCTCGGCGATCACGTTGTCCGCGTAGGTCTCCTGCGAGGCGACCGCGCCGGAGGAGCGCAGCTCGGTGGCGGTGTAGGTGTTGAAGTCGCAGTAGCCGCAGCGGCTGGCGCAGTACGGCACGTGCAGGTAGAAGCCGAACGGCCGCGCGCCGAGTCCGTGCAGGGCGGGGGCGGGCAGCGAGCCGTCGGACGGCACGGGTTCGCCGTCGGGGAGTGCGGAGGGCATGCGCCCATTGTCCGGTAGCGGCCGGCGAAACCCGAAAGGGGTCCGACGGCCGCACCGGACGGGCCGGGCGGCGGAGGCCGCTCAGGCCTCGTTGGCGCCCGCGTACATCGCGCTGACCTCGTCGGCGTACGTCCGCTCGACCACCGGGCGCTTGATCTTCAGGCTCGGGGTGAGTTCGCCGTGCTCGATGTCCAGGTCGCGCGGGAGCAGCGCGAACTTCTTGATCGTCTGCCAGCGCTGCAGCTCGCCGTTGAGGCGCTCGACGAAGCCGTCGATCAGTTCGACGGTGGCCGGGTCGGCGACCACCTCGGCGTACGGCTTGCCGGCCAGGCCGTGCTCGGCGGCCCACGGCATGATCACCGCCTCGTCCAGGCCGATCAGCGCGGTGCAGTAGTTGCGGCCGTTGCCGATCACCAGGATGTTGCTGACGAACGGGCAGATCGCCTTGAACTTGCCCTCGACCTCGCTGGGCGCGACGTACTTGCCGCCGGAGGTCTTGAACATGTCCTTCTTGCGGTCGGTGATCCGCAGGTAGCCGCCCTCGCCGAGCTCGCCGATGTCGCCGGTGTGGAACCAGCCGTCCGGCTCCAGCACCTCGGCGGTCTGCTCGGGCATCTCGTGGTAGCCGCGCATGACGCCCGGGCCGCGCAGCAGGATCTCGCCGTCCTCGGCGATCCGCACCTCGGTGCCGGGCAGCGGCAGGCCGACGGTGCCGACCCGGAAGTCCTCGGCCCGGTTGACGGTGGAGCCGGCCGAGGTCTCGGTCAGGCCGTAGCCCTCCAGCACCGGGACGCCCGCGCCCTTGAAGAAGTAGCCGATCTCCGGCGCCAGGGCCGCGCTGCCGGAGACCGCGCCGCGCAGCCGGCCGCCGAACGCCGCCCGGATCTTGGTGTACACCAGCTTGTCGGCCAGCGAGTGCTGCAGCCGCAGGCCCAGCGGGGCGCTCTCCCGCCCGGTGGCGACCTTGCTGGCCTGGACGGTCTGCGCGTACTGGCGGGCCACCCCGGCCGCCCACAGGAAGATCTTGTACTTGGCGCCGCCCTCGGCCCGGGCCTTGCCCGCGATGCCGTTGTAGACCTTCTCGAAGATCCGTGGCGCGGAGGCCATCAGGGTCGGGCGGATCACCGGCAGGTTGTGGATGATCCGGTCCACCCGGCCGTCCACCGCCATCACATGGCCGGTGGCGATCTGGCCGGAGATCAGCGTCTTGCCGAACACGTGCGACAGCGGCAGCCACATGAACTGCACGTCGTCCGCGCGCAGCAGCCCGCTCTCCTCCTGCGCCACGCCCTCGTACGCCCAGCAGTCGTGCACCAGGCGCACGCCCTTGGGGCGGCCGGTGGTGCCGGAGGTGTAGATCAGGGTGGCGAGCTGCTCCTTGTCGAGCGAGTCGACGGCCTTCTGCACCGCGTCGGGGTGCTCGGCCAGGTGCGCGGCGCCGCGCTCCTCCAGCTCGGCCAGGGTGAGCACGGTCAGGCCGTCGGCCTGCGGGGCGCCGCCGGCCGGGACGTCGAACAGGACCACCCACTCCAGCTCGGGCAGCGCGGCCTTCTGCTCGGCGGCCTTGCGCAGCTGGCCCTCGTTCTCGGCGAACAGCGCGCGGCTGCCGGAGTTGGCCAGGATGAACGCGGTCTCGTCGGCGTTGGTGCTCGGGTAGACGGTGGTGGTGGCGGCGCCGGCGCACATGTTGCCGAGGTCGGCGAGGATCCACTCGATCCGGGTGGCGGAGGCGATCGCCACCCGGTCCTCGGCCCGGATGCCCAGGGCCATCAGGCCGGCCGCCACCGCGGTGATCCGCCGGTGGGCCTGCGCCCAGGTCAGCGAGCGCCACTGCTCGGCGCCGGGGGTGCTGTCCGCGGCCTGCTCGTCCACCGGAACCGGGTACCGGTAGGCCTCACCGTTCGGGGTGGCCTTTACCCTGCTGAGCAAAAGGTGCGCCACGGAGGGCGGACGCCGCTCGATCATGGACTGCGCGGAACTCAACGAGGACCTCCGGGGGCGGGTGGACCGAGAGTGGGCGGACACCGGCCGTGGGGGCGGCCGGCCACCGACTTAACCGGTGAGTAACAAGAGGGCACCAGCAGCCTAGGGGGTGGAAAGCCGATCCGTAAGGGGGTGGCGCGGGCTGGCACGCTCCCCGGTCGGCAGTGCAGGACCCGTCCGGACGTGAAGCTTTCCCACAGGTACCCGAAATCGGGATGCGCTCATCCCCTTCGCAGACGAGAGTGTCACGGTGCTTTTCAGACTCCTACGTGCCCATCTGGGCCCCTATTCCAGGGACATCACCCTGCTGGTGCTGCTCCAACTGGTGTCCACCATCGGCATGCTCTACCTGCCGACGCTGAACGCGGACATCATCGACAGCGGCGTGCTCAAGGGCGACACCGGCTACATCCTCCGGGTCGGCGCGGTCATGGTCGGCGTGTCGCTGGCCCAGGCCGCCTGTTCGATCGGCGCGGTCTACTACGGCGCGCGCACCGCCATGTCCATCGGCCGGGACATCCGCTCCGCGGTGTTCTCCCGGGTGCAGGACTTCTCCGCCCGCGAGCTCAACCAGTTCGGCGCGCCCTCGCTGATCACCCGCACCACCAACGACGTCCAGCAGGTCCAGATGCTGGCCCTGATGACCTTCACCCTGATGGTCGCCGCGCCGATCATGTGCGTCGGCGGCGTGGTCATGGCGCTGAACCAGGACGTGCCGCTGTCCGGCCTGCTGCTCGCCGTGGTCCCCGCGCTGGGCCTGGTGGTCACCGTGCTGGTCTCCAGGATGCGCCCGCAGTTCCGCGGCATGCAGACCCGGATCGACGCGGTCAACCGGATCATGCGCGAGCAGATCACCGGCATCCGGGTCATCCGGGCCTTCGTCAAGGACGACCACGAGAAGCAGCGCTTCACCGGCGCCAACGGCGAGCTCGCCGACTACTCGCTGCGGGTCGGTCGGCTGATGTCGCTGATGTTCCCGATCGTGATGGGCGTCGTGAACGTCTCCAGCGTCGCGGTCTTCTGGTTCGGCGCGCACCGCATCAACAGCGGCGGGATGCAGATCGGCGCGCTCACCGCGTTCCTCACCTACCTGATGCAGATCCTGATGAGCGTCATGATGGCCACCTTCATGTTCATGATGGTGCCGCGCGCCGAGGTCTGCGCCGAACGCATCCAGGAGGTGCTGGACACCGAGTCCAGCGTCGTGCCGCCGCTGCACCCGGTCACCGAGCTGCGCGCCCGCGGCACCCTGGAGCTGCGCGGCGTCGACTTCCGCTACCCCGGCGCCGAGGCGCCCGTGCTGCGCGGCGTCGACCTGACCGCCCGGCCCGGCGAGACCACCGCCGTCATCGGCTCCACCGGCTCCGGCAAGACCACCCTGCTCGGGCTGGTCCCCCGGCTGTTCGACGCCACCGGCGGCGAGGTCCTGATCGACGGCGTGGACGTCCGCGAGCTCGACCCGCGGAAGCTGTCCGAGATCATCGGGCTGGTCCCGCAGAAGCCGTACCTGTTCTCCGGCACCGTCGCCTCCAACCTGCGCTACGGCAAGCCCGAGGCCACCGACGAGGAGCTCTGGCAGGCGCTGGAGACCGCCCAGGCCAAGGACTTCGTGCAGAAGTTCCCCGAGGGCCTGGACGCCCCGATCGCCCAGGGCGGCACCAACGTCTCCGGCGGCCAGCGCCAGCGCCTGGCGATCGCCCGCGCGCTGGTCCGCCGGCCCGAGATCTACCTGTTCGACGACTCCTTCTCGGCCCTCGACTACGCCACCGACGCCCGGCTGCGCGCCGCGCTCTCCCGGGAGACCGGGGACGCCACCGTGGTGATCGTCGCCCAGCGGGTCTCCACCATCCGCGACGCCGACCGCATCATCGTCCTCGACGAGGGCGCCGTCGTCGGCACCGGCACCCACCAGGAGCTGATGGCCGGCAATCCGACGTACCGGGAGATCGTGCTCTCCCAGCTCACCGAGCAGGAGGCGGCGTGACCACCCCCGACAAGCCCGACCTGTCCAAGTCCGCGGCCGCGGCCTCGGCCGACGGGGCCGCCGAGGCGCCCGAGGCGCCCGAGCCGTCCGGTTCGCAGGAGGCGGCGGCCCGGCGCGGCGGCGGCGGTCCGGGCCGGTTCATGGGCGCGCAGGGCACCGAGAAGTCCAAGGACTTCGGCGGCTCCGCCAAGCGCCTGCTCGGCCTGCTCGGCCCCGAGCGCAAGCTGCTGCTCACCGTGCTCGGCCTGGGCGCGCTCTCCGTCGGCTGCGCGGTGGCCGGCCCCCGGGTGCTCGGCAAGGCCACCGACCTGATCGTCGCCGGGGCCACCGGTCCGCGCTTCGCGGGCGCCCCCAGCAAGCAGGCCGTCCTGGACGGGCTGCGCGCCAAGGGCGAGGGCAACATCGCCGACCTGCTCTCCTCGATCGACTTCACGCCCGGCCGGGGCATGGACTTCGGCGCCATCGGCGGCATCCTGCTCTGGGTGCTGGGCATCTACCTGGTGGCCGTCCTGTTCGGCATCCTCCAGGGCCGGCTGGCCGCGCTGGCGATCAACCGGACGGTGTTCCGGCTGCGCGAGGAGGTCGAGGCGAAGCTGTCCCGGCTGCCGCTCAGCTACTTCGACCGCCAGCCGCGCGGCGAGGTGCTCAGCCGGGTCACCAACGACATCGACAACATCAACCAGTCCATGCAGCAGACCATGGGCCAGGTGGTGAACTCGCTGCTCACCATCGTCGGCGTGCTGGCGATGATGTTCTGGATCTCGCCGCTGCTGGCGGTGATCGCGCTGATCTCGGTGCCGGTCTCGGTGGTGGTCGCCACCAAGGTCGGCAAGCGCGCCCAGCCGCAGTTCATCAAGCAGTGGGGCTCCACCGGCAAGCTCAACGCGCACATCGAGGAGATGTTCACCGGGCACAGCCTGGTGAAGGTCTTCGGCCGCCAGCAGGAGGCCGCGGAGCTCTTCGACAAGGAGAACCAGGCGCTCTACGAGGCGTCCTTCCGGGCGCAGTTCATCTCGGGCATCATCCAGCCCGCGATGATGCTGGTCGGCAACATCAACTACGTGCTGGTCGCGGTGGTCGGCGGCCTGCGGGTGGCCTCCGGCGCGCTGTCCATCGGCGACGTGCAGGCGTTCATCCAGTACTCCCGGCAGTTCAGCCAGCCGCTCAGCCAGGTCGCCTCGATGGCCAACCTGGTGCAGTCCGGCGTCGCCTCCGCCGAGCGGGTCTTCGAACTGCTGGACGCCGAGGAGCAGTCCCCCGAGCCGCAGCACCCCGAGCACCCCGCCGAGGTCCGCGGCCGGGTCGCGTTCGAGGACGTCTCCTTCCGCTACGACCCCGACAAGCCGCTCATCGACGGGCTGTCCCTGAAGGTCGAGCCCGGCCACACGGTGGCCATCGTCGGTCCGACCGGCGCCGGCAAGACCACCATGGTCAACCTGCTGATGCGGTTCTACGAGGTCAGCGGCGGCCGGATCACCCTGGACGGGGTGGACATCGCCGCGATGTCCCGCGAGGAACTGCGCTCCGGCATCGGCATGGTGCTCCAGGACACCTGGCTGTTCGGCGGCACCATCGCCGAGAACATCGCCTACGGCGCGGAGAGCGCCACCCGCGAGCAGGTGGTGGCGGCCGCGAGGGCCGCCCACGTCGACCGCTTCGTGCGGACCCTGCCCGAGGGCTACGACACCGTCCTGGACGACGAGGGCACCGGCGTCAGCGCGGGCGAGAAGCAGCTGATCACCATCGCCCGGGCCTTCCTCGCCCAGCCCTCGATCCTGGTCCTCGACGAGGCCACCAGCTCCGTCGACACCCGCACCGAGGTGCTGATCCAGCGCGCCATGGCCGAACTGCGCACCGGCCGCACCAGCTTCGTGATCGCCCACCGGCTCTCCACCATCCGGGACGCCGACGTGATCCTGGTGATGGAGAACGGCTCGATCGTCGAACAGGGCACCCACGACGAGCTGATCGCCGCGGACGGCGCCTACGCGCGCCTCTACCAGGCCCAGTTCGCCCAGGCGGTGGCCGAGGTCGACTGACCCCGCACCGCCCGCCGCGCCGGGGGAGGTCCGCCACGGGGCGGGCCTCCCCCGGCGTTTCCCGTCCGCTGACGCCGGGTCACGTACCGGACGCGGCGGCCCCCGTGCGGCGCGCTACCGTGGGCGGGTGGCCGATCCGACTCCCGCCCTCACCCGCCGTCCCGGCCCCGGACCCGCCGGGCCGGTGGACGCCTTCCAGACCGAGCGCCGCTACCTGGGCGCGGTGGCCTACCGGCTGCTGGGCTCGGTCACGGACGCCGAGGACGTGCTCCAGGACGCCTGGCTGCGCTGGCAGTCCGCCGACCGCTCGACGGTCGCCGACCCGCGCGCGTACCTGACCACGGTGGTCACCCGGCTCTGCTACGACCAGCTGGGCTCGGCCCGGGCCCGCCGGGAGGCGTACGTCGGCGAGTGGCTGCCGGAACCGGTGCTCACCGCCGCGGACTCCCCCGCCGAACAGGCCGAGCTGGGCGAGGCGGTGTCGGTGGCGATGCTGGCGGTGATGGAGCAGCTGACCCCGGCCGAGCGGGCGGCGTTCGTGCTGCACGACGTGTTCGCGGTCGGCTTCGACGAGATCGCCCCGGCCCTGGACCGCTCCCCCGAGGCCGCCCGCAAGCTCGCCTCCCGGGCCCGCCGCCGGGTCCGCGACGGCGGTCGGCACGGGCCGGTCGACCCGGCCGAGCACCACCGGGTGGTGACGGCGTTCATCGCCGCGGCCACCGGCGGCGACCTGGCCGCGCTGATGGAACTGCTCGACCCCGAGGTGGCCTGGCACGCCGACGGCGGCGGCATCGTCAACGCGGTGCGCCGCCCGGTGTTCGGCGCGCTCCGGGTGGCCCGGCTGCTGCGCAAGCTCACCACCCGCGTGGTCGACCCGGAGCACCCGCTGCTGCCGGCCACGGTCAACGGCGAGACCGGCGCGCTCTGGTACGCGGCGCCCGGCACGGTCGGCTGCGTGATGGCGTTCACCGTCGCGAACGGCCGGATCACCGCCGCGTACGTGATGGTCAACCCGGAGAAGCTGGGGCACCTCGCGGCGGAGTGACCCGGCCGGCTGCGGTGTGACCCGGCTCACGGTCACACCCGTCCGGGCTGCCCCGTCCCCCTTCCAGAACCGCCACCGGCGGGGTCACGGAGGAGGACGAGATGACCGGCAAGCACATCGTGGTGATCGGCGCGGGCTACGCGGGGCTGTCCGCCGCCGCCGGGATCGGCCGCGGGCCGGACCGGGTCACCCTGGTCGCCCCCGAGCAGCGCTTCGCCCACCGCGTCCGGCAGCACGAGATCGCCGCGGGCCGGACGGTGGCCCGCCCCGAGATCGCCCGCGTGCTGCGCGGCCGCCGGGTCGCCCACCGGGCCACCCGGGCCGTCGGGATCGACCTGGACGCCCGCGAGGTGCGCACCGAGGACGGCGGGCGGCTGGCCTACGACACCCTGGTGTACGCGCTCGGCAGCCGCACCGCCTGGGGCGGCGTCCCGGGGGCCGCCGAGCACGCGTACTCGGCGGAGCGCGCCAAGGAGCTGCGCCGCCGCCTCGCCGGGGCCCCCGCGCCCGGCACCGTCGCGGTGGTCGGCGGCGGCCCGACCGGCATCGAACTGGCCACCGAACTGGCCGAGGCGTACCCGGCCTGGCAGGTCCGGCTGGTCGCCGCCGGCCGGGTCGGCGGCTGGCTGTCGGCACGCGGCCGGGCGCACGTCCTGGCGGTGCTCGGCCGCCTCGGGGTGCGGGTCTACGAGGAGCACCGGGTCACCGCCGTCACCGCGGACGGACTGACCTGCCCGGACGGGGACGTCCCGGCGCAGGTGGTGGTGTGGGCCGCCTCGCTGGAGCCGCACCCGCTGGCCGCCGAGTCCGGCCTGGCCGTCAACGCCCGCGGCCGCGCCCTGGTGGACGACCACCTGCGCTCGCTCTCGCACCCCGACGTGTACGTGATCGGCGACGCCGCCGCCGTCGACCTGCCCGGCACCGGCGAACTCCGGATGGCCTGCGCCACCGCCATGCCGCAGGGCCGCTACCTGGCGAAGCTGCTCACCGGCCGCACCGGCAAGCCGTTCTCGTTCCGCTACGTCACCCAGTGCCTGAGCCTGGGGCGCGGCGAGGCGCTGGTGCAGCTGATCCACGGCGACGACTCGATGCGGCCCCGGGTGCTGACCGGCCCGGCCGGCCGGCTGGTCAAGGCGGGCATCGTCAAGGGCCTGCCGCTGTCGCTGCGCTGACCGCCGGCGGCGGGCCGAGTGCCGTCACTGCGCCGGGTCCGTCGCTGCGCCGCCGTCCGTCACTGCGCCGAGTCCGTCGCTGTCGGACGGCGGCGGGCCGGCACCCCCTCGTCAGGGGTGCCGGCCCGCCGGCGTGGACCGCTCCGGAGCTACTTCTTCTCCTTCGGGGCCTCCGCGTCCGTCGACAGCGCGGCGATGAAGGCCTCCTGCGGGACCTCCACCCGGCCGACCATCTTCATCCGCTTCTTGCCTTCCTTCTGCTTCTCCAGCAGCTTGCGCTTGCGCGAGATGTCACCGCCGTAGCACTTGGCGAGGACGTCCTTGCGGATCGCCCGGACCGTCTCGCGGGCGATCACCCGGGAGCCGATCGCGGCCTGGATCGGCACCTCGAACTGCTGGCGCGGGATCAGCTTCTGCAGCTTGCCGGCCATCATCACGCCGTAGTTGTAGGCCTTGTCCTTGTGCACGATCGCGGAGAACGCGTCCACCGCGTCGCCGTGCAGCAGGATGTCGACCTTGACCAGGTTGGCGGACTGCTCGCCGATGGGCTCGTAGTCGAGCGAGGCGTAGCCGCGGGTCTTGGACTTCAGCTGGTCGAAGAAGTCGAAGACGATCTCGGCCAGCGGGAGGGTGTAGCGCAGCTCGACCCGGTCCTCGGAGAGGTAGTCCATGCCCTGGAGGGTGCCGCGGCGGGACTGGCAGAGCTCCATGATCGCGCCGACGAACTCGTTCGGGGCGAGGATGGTGCCGCGCACCACCGGCTCGTACACCTCGGCGATCTTGCCGGTGGGGAACTCGCTCGGGTTGGTGACGGTGTGCTCGGTGCCGTCCTCCATGATCACCCGGTAGATCACGTTCGGGGCGGTGGAGATCAGGTCGAGGTTGAACTCGCGCTCCAGGCGCTCCCGAATGATCTCCAGGTGCAGCAGGCCGAGGAAGCCGCAGCGGTAGCCGAAGCCGAGCGCAACCGAGGTCTCCGGCTCGTAGACCAGCGCCGCGTCGTTCAGCCGCAGCTTGTCCAGGGCGTCGCGGAGCAGCGGGTAGTCCGAGCCGTCCAGCGGGTAGAGGCCGGAGAACACCATCGGGCGCGGGTCCTTGTAGCCGCCGAGGGCCTCGGTGGCGCCCTTGTTCTGCGAGGTGATGGTGTCGCCGACCTTGGACTGCCGGACGTCCTTCACACCGGTGATGATGTAGCCCACCTCGCCGACGCCGAGGCCGTCGGCGACCTTCGGCTCCGGCGAGATGACGCCGATCTCCAGCAGCTCGTGGGTCGCGCCGGTGGACATCATGGCGATCCGCTCGCGCTTGGTGAGCTGGCCGTCCACCACTCGCACGTAGGTGACCACGCCGCGGTAGGCGTCGTACACCGAGTCGAAGATCATCGCGCGGGCCGGGGCGTCCTTGCGGCCGACCGGGGCCGGGATCTTCTCGACCACGTGGTCGAGCAGGTCCTCGACGCCGAGGCCGGTCTTGGCGGAGACCTTCAGCACGTCGTTCGGGTCGCAGCCGATGATGTGCGCGATCTCGGCGGCGTACTTCTCCGGCTGGGCGGCCGGCAGGTCGATCTTGTTGAGCACCGGGATGATCGTGAGGTCGTTCTCCAGCGCCAGGTACAGGTTGGCGAGGGTCTGCGCCTCGATGCCCTGGGCGGCGTCGACGACCAGGATGGTTCCCTCGCAGGCCGCGAGGGAGCGGGACACCTCGTACGTGAAGTCCACGTGGCCGGGGGTGTCGATCATGTTGAGGATGTGCGTCGTGCCCGCGTGCTCACCGGACCGCGGCGCCCACGGGAGGCGGACGGCCTGGGACTTGATGGTGATGCCGCGCTCGCGCTCGATGTCCATCCGGTCGAGGTACTGGGCGCGCATCTGCCGGGGGTCCACCACGCCGGTGATCTGCAGCATCCGGTCGGCGAGCGTCGACTTGCCGTGGTCGATGTGGGCGATGATGCAGAAGTTGCGAATCACCGCCGGGTCAGTACGGCTGGGCTCTGGCACGTTGCTGGGGGTCGCGGGCACCTTGGTCCGATTTCTGATCCGATCAATAATGGTTCCGCCCATCCTCCCATGCCGAACGACCCTCGGGCCTTCCCGCCCGAGCGGGTGTGCGGGACGATCGCCGCATGATCTTGGAAAGCGCCCTGCTCGACGTCCGCCCCGGCCAGGAGCAGGACTTCCTCGCCGCCTTCGCCGAGGCCCGCCCGCTGATCGCCGCCCAGCACGGCTTCCGCTCTCTCGAACTGCGCCGCTGCTTGGACGGGGGGCGCACCTCGCGCTTCCTGCTCCAGGTCGGCTGGGACACCCTGGAGGACCACACCGAGGGCTTCCGCCGCTCCCCCGAGTACGCGCGCTGGCGCGAACTGCTGCACCGCTCCTACGACCCGTTCCCGGCCGTCGAGCACTACGGCGAGCCGCTGCTCACCGCCTGACGGCCCGTCGGCCGCCGGGCCGGCGACCGGGCCCGCCCCCAGGCCCGCGACAGGGCCCGCGGCAGGGCCCGGCGGTCCGGTTTGGGCGGGCCGGGGCGCCCCTGGTAGCGTGGGCCGCTGCACTCCGCCCTCGGCATGCCCTCTCAGCTGCCCGAGCGGCAACCGGGGTGCGACCCGTCGTAGCAACGATTCACACAGACTGAGGCTCTTTCGTGGCGAACATCAAGTCCCAGATCAAGCGCAACAAGACCAACGAGAAGGCGCGCCTGCGCAACAAGGCCGTCAAGTCCTCGCTGAAGACCGCCCTGCGCAAGGCCCGCGAGGCCGCTGCCGCCGGTGAGTCCGAGAAGGCCACCGAGCTGGCCCGCGCCGCCTCCAAGGCCCTCGACAAGGCCGTGAGCAAGGGCGTCATCCACAAGAACCAGGCCGCCAACAAGAAGTCCGCGATCACCAAGCGCGTCAACGCCGCTGCCTGATCCGGCTTCCCCGGTACGGCCCGCCGTACCCCGGTGCCTCCCGGCACCACCCCGGTCGACACGGACCCGCGGCCCTCTACCCGCCCCGCCGACCACCCGCTCCCGGCAATCCGGCCCTCTACCCGGATCCCGACGAGCCGCACGACCCGTACCGCACGCGGCCTGCGTTCGCCACGCGGGTGCGGTACACCAGCTTCACAGTGCGAGCGCCCGTCCACGGGCCCGCACCCTCCACTGCCCGCCCGGGCCTCCCGGGCGGGCAGTCGGCGTTCCAGCCCCCTCCTCCGGCTCCCGCTCCGGAGCCGGGTGAACGGGCGACGGGCGTCAGCCCGGTACGGGCGCGGAACCGGCCCGCCCGACGCACGAGAGGACCGCCCGCTCCCTCCCGAAACGGGACCCCTTCCGGAACCGGGGGACTGCCCGCCTCCACCTCCGCCTCCGCCAAGATCCAGCGGCAGAGCCCCCGCGTGAAGCCTTGCTGCTCACCCTGGCGCTAATTGCTAGGTGCTAGTAGGAGCGGGACCCGGCCCGGGAGGCCCGGGCGACCGCGACGACGGCGCGTTCCAGCGCGTACGCGGGGTCGTCGGACCCGCCCTTCACCGCGGCATCGGCCTGGGCGACGGCGGTCAGCGCGGCGGCCACGCCGTCGCCCGTCCAGCCGCGCATCTGCTGGCGCACCCGGTCGACCTTCCACGGCGGCATGCCCAGTTCGCGTGCCAGGTCGCCGGGTCGCAGGTTGCGGCCCGCGGAGGCGAGCCGGCCGATGCTGCGGACGCCGGAGGCGAGGGCGTAGGTGATGCCGGTCGGCGGCTGACCGACCGCCAGGGCCCAGCGCAGCCGCTCCAGGGCTTCGGCGGCCCGGCCGGTCACCGCGAGGTCGGCCACCTCGAAACCGGTCGCCTCGGCACGGCCACTGTAGTACTTGGCGACCGCCGTCTCGTCGATCGGGCCCTCGACGTCGGCGGTCAACTGGCTGCACGCGGCCGACAGTTCCCGCAGGTCGCTGCCCAGGGAGTCCAGCAGCGCCTGGCAGGCCTCGGGGCTGGCCGCCCGCCCCAGGGTGCGGAACTCGTTGCGGATGAAGGCCAGTTTCTCGTTCGCCTTGGTGAGCTTCGCACAGGCGACCTCCCGGGCACCCGCCTTCTTCGCCGCGTCCAGCAGGCCCTTGCCTTTGGCGCCGCCCGCGTGCACCAGCACCATGATCACTTCTTCGGCGGGCGACTCCAAGTAGGCCTTGACCTCCTTGACCGAGTCGGCCGAAAGGTCCTGCGCGGCCCTGACCACGATGACCTTCCGCTCCGCGAAGAGCGAGGGCGTGGTGAGCTCCGCCAACTGCCCCGGCTGCAACCCGCCCGGCGCGAGGTCCCGGACGTCCGTCTCCGGGTCCGCCGCCCGTGCCGCCGCCACCACCTCGGCCACCGCGCGGTCCAGCAGCAGCTCTTCCTGGCCGACCGCAACGGTCAGCGGGGCGAGCAGGTCGTCGGGTGCACTCTTCCTGGCCATCGCCTACCAGGATCGCATGCCGCGCCGACAGCCCCTCACTCCACATCCCCGTCCCGCACCTCACCGGACACCTCTCTTCCTTACCTCCCCGCACCCTTTCCCTCAGCCCTTCGCGCGCCGCCCACCGGGGAAGCGGGGGCGGTGCCGGGCGGGCTGCGGGGCCGAGGACAATGACGACGTGATCGAGAACAATGACCGTCAGTTGCTCGTCCTCCCCGACCGCGATGCGGCGGAGGAGGTCGCTGAGGAGTTGAGCGCGCGCTGGCCCGAACTGGGCGACGTCGAGGTGGTCCGGGACTCCCTCGCCGGGGAGGACGACGCCGAGGACGCCCAGTGGTTGGTGGTGGTCGAGGCCCCCGAGGAGGACGGCTGGACCCCCCAACTGCTGACCGCACTCGACCAGCTCGTCGCCGAGCAGGACGGGTGGCGGGAGCAGGGCTGACACTCCTCCGCCCCGCCCACCGAGCCCTTCCCTCCTCACTCCTGGCCCCGCCCGAACGAGGTTCCGCACCCGATCGGGCGGGCGTTTGCGTTCCGGACCGCTTTCCGGCTGCGCACCGGTCAACCCCGGCCCTGGTGCAGGTGGGTCGCCACGGCCAGGGACTGCGCGTCGCCCAGCACCGCGATGTCCCCGGAACGGTCGGTCCGGACCACCGTCGCACCGAGCGCCTTCAGCCCCGCCACGGTCTGGGGCGCCGGATGCCCGTACGAGTTGCCGGCGCCGCAGGAGATCAGAGCCAGCCGCGGACGGAGCGCGGCCATCAGCGACCAGTCCTGGTTCGCCGATCCGTGGTGCGCCACCTTGAGGACGTCCACCCTCCCCACCCCCGGCGGCCCGGGTCCGCTCCGCACCACACCCCGATCGGCACCCCCGCCCGCCCTCGCAGAGCCCACACCCCCACCACCCTTTCCATCCATGGAAGTTGACATCTCATCTCCGGATCCACGAACCGCCGCCGAAGACGAGGGCGGTAGCCCGAGTGCCAGCACTGCGGCCTGGGCCGGGGGTTCCAGGTCTCCGAGCAGGGCGACGCGCAACGGGGCTGCTGGCGGGCCGAGTTCGGCGAGGACCGCGATGCTGGAGTTGTTCGGCCCCTCGGCCTCGGCGGGCAGGGGCGAAGTGGGCCACAGGACCTCCCAGGTGAGTTCGGCTCCGGCAGTGCGGCGTTCGCCCCGCTGCGCGTGCACCACCGGAATGCCGGCGGCAGCCGCCCAGCGGAGCACCCGGGGACGTTCGCCGTTCGACTCCTCCGAGGTGGTCACCTCGATCGCCCCGACCGACCGGCCGCGCAGCACGCCGGGGATGCCTTCCGCGTGGTCGGCGTGGAAGTGGGTGAGCAGCAGCAGCGGGACTCTGGTGACGCCGAGCCCCCGCAGGCAGGCGTCGGCCGTCTTGGGATCGGGCCCGGCGTCCACCACCACGGCGCTGCCCGGCCCGACGGGCAGAACCGTCATGTCGCCCTGCCCGATGTCGCACATCGCCAACCGCCAGCCCGAGGCGGGCCATCCGGTTGCCAGCCGGACGACGGAGGGCGGGCGCAGCAACACCACTGGCAGCAGCAGCGCGACCGCGAGCGCCACCAGTACCCTCGTCCGCCGGTGCCGGAACCGGCGGCCGGCCAGCAGCGGCGGCACCGCCCAGGCCAGCGAGACGATGACCACGATCAGCAGGATCGCGCCGAACGAACCTGCGGGCCAGGCAAGTTCGGCTCCCGGAAGTTCCGCTCCGCGCCGTGCGACCGCGGCCAGCCATCCGACTGGCAGCGCTGCGAGGTCCGCCAGGAACTCTGCGGCGCCCTTCGAGAGGGGCGCGACCACGAGGGCCCCGAACCCGAGCAGGGTGGCCGGGGCGACCGCGATCTCGGCCAGCAGGTTGCACGGCACCCCGACCAGGCTGATCCGGGGCGCGAGCAGCACGGTGACCGGCGAACAGAACGCCTGCGCTGCGGCGGTGGCGCCGACCGCCGACGCCAGGTGGTGCGGCCAGCGACGCGCCCGAAGTGCCGCCGTCCATCTCGGGCCGAGCACCAGTAGCCCGGCGGTGGCCAACGTGGAGAGCAGGAAACCGTACGAGCGGGCCAGGTACGGGTCGAGCAGGATCAGGATCAGCACCGCTCCGGCCAGTGCGGGGACGCCTCTTCGCGGTCGGCCGGTGGCGAGTGCCAGCAGGCCGATCAGCCCGGTGGCTGCGGCTCTGAGCACGCTCGGGTCGGGCCGGCAGACGGTGACGAACGCCAGCGTCAGCACGGTCCCCAGCAGCGCCGTGGTGCGGAACGAGAGGCCCAGCAGTCCGGCCAGACCGCCGCGGCCGGGGGCGTCGGGTTCGCTGGAGGTACCGCCGACCAGGACGGCCAGGACGATCGCCAGGTTGGCGCCGCTCACCGCGACCAGGTGGCCGAGGTCGGTGGCCCGGAACGCGTCCGACAGGTCTTCGGGCAGCCGGGACACGTCGCCCACCACCAGCCCGGGGAGCAGCCCTCGGGTGTCCGGCGGCAAGTGGTCGCAGGCGTCCCGGAGCCCTTTGCGGAGGCGGGCCGCGAGCCGCTGCGGAAGGTTCGGCGGGGTGACGACGCGCGGCTGCCCCTGCGGGGCGAGCAGCGCCGCGCTGTCGATCCGGGACCGCCCTCCCGACGCACCGGCCGCCGGTGGCCGCTCCGGCAGCACTTCTGCTTGTAGTTCCAACTCGGTGGAGGGGATCAACTGCCGCCATGGATAGTCCTCCTGGGAGCGGATCAGCAGGGTGACGGGCGTACGGGTGGCGACGGGCGTCGACGGGGAGCCGTTGCCGGGGTGGGGGGAAGTACGGACTCGGGTGACGAGGGCGGGGACGGTGAGGGTCGGTCTGGACAGGGAACTGCCCTGGGTGTGCGAGCCGTGCTGTTTCGGGTCGCCCGTGACGGTCAGTTCGACGGTGATCTCAGGGTTGGCAGGCTTCTCCTCCTTCGGTTGCACCGGCCCGCTCCGTCCGTCGCCATCGGCCCGTTGTCCGGCCGCGACGGGCAGCGCGGCCGGGTGGGCCAGTGCGGGCAACGGACCACGGTGCAGGTCCGCGGTGTGCAGGACGGTGGTGGTGGCTGCCGTGGCGGCGGTCAGCAGGACTGCGGCGGTCAGGCGGTGGATCGAACGGCGGGGTCCTTTCGTGGCGAGCAGGGCGAGGGAGGCAACTGCGGCTGCCAGAGCGGCCATGAGCAGCGAGGGGTGTCGCCCCGGGTCCAGAACGAGAACGGCGGAGGTCACTGCCCATGCGGTGCAGGCCGGGAGGAGCAGTCGGTAGTCGGTGCGCTGGTGGGCGGCGGCAGGTGCGGCCGGCATCGAAGCTCCTCCCCTCGGCACGGCGGTAGTCGGCAACGGTTGGCGGGATGGTTCGCAAGGTGATGGCGACGCTTCTCCTGGTGCGATCTCCTTCACAAGAGCGGTGGTTGACGCCTGTCGGCGGACGGAGGCGGTGTTGTCGGCCGCTGGGCGGCGAAGTGGTGTGCGGCGGCCTCGCCCGCAGGGGGCGGGGCCCGGACAGAGCGCGGGCGGGACGGGACGGGCCGCCCCGCACGCAGGGGAGCAGGAGGCTGGCGCTGCCTGGCGATTTGAGAGCGGGAGCAGACCGGACAGGGACGGCGATCCGGTCCTCACTCCTCGACCGGGAGGCGGCGGGTTCCCCGGCCTGGCGGGCGGTTCGGTGCGGTGTGGTGTGGTGGCGCGGCAGGTGCGCCGGGGCCTCCTTCGCGTTCTCGGGACGGTGGCCTGGGCTGGGCGGAAGCAGTGGGTCAGAGGGTCAGGAGCGATTTGAGGTCTTCGTACTTCCGCGGGCCGATGCCAGGAACGTGGCGGAGCTGGTCGAGGGATTGGAAGGGGCCGTGGGCGAGGCGGTACTGGAGGATGCGCTGGGCCAGGGCGGGGCCCACGCCGGGGAGTGAGTCGAGCTGGTCCGCGTTGGCCCGGTTGAGGCTCACGGGGCCTGCGGGGCCGGCTGTCGCCGCAACGCCGGGAGGGGGGTCGGTCCCGACGAGGATCTGTTCCCCGTCGGTCAGTGGCCGGGCGAGGTTGAGGAAGCTGGTGTCGGTGTCGGGGAGCGGCCCGCCGGCGGCGGCCAGGGCATCGGCGACCCTCGAACCCGCGGGGAGGGTTCGTAGGCCGGGATGCTGGACTTTCCCGCCGATGTCGATGACCAGGGACGGTCCGGCCGGTTGAAGTGCTGGGGCTCCCTCCGTGGTTCGGTCGGAAACGGATTCGGCGATGGCGATGGCCGGGACGGCAACGGGGTGCGGTCGGCCGAGCCAGAAGTGCTGGACGGCGTAGCCGGTGGCGAGAACGAGCAGCACGGTCAGACCGAGCACGGCCCGGCGGTCCAGGGCGAACGCGCCAGGGAGGCGGAACCGCAAGGGCAGTTTCGGCGGGGCGGGGTGAGACACGGTGGCGGAGTTCGGGGTCGGCGGGGGTTCGGATGGCGAAGGGTCCAGGCCCAGCCGCGGGCCGGGCCTGCTGCCGCCGGGGAGGTTGGGCACGGCCGGCTGCTCCGGCGAGGCGGCATCGTCCGGGGCAGCGTCGTTCGAGGTCGGCACGCCGCCGGGCGGATCTCGTTCCGGCGGCGAACCAGGTCGACTGCGCCTCCTGGCCGGTGCGGTGTCGACGGCAAGGCCGAGGTCTACGGATTCATGGGTGACGGCTGGTGTCGTACGCCTGGGGTGCGCGGGCGCGCCGTACATCTCGAGGAGGCGCGGGGCCGACAGGGCCGGCGGCGGGTCGGGATTCGACGGCACTGGCGCGTTCGCCCGTGCTGCGCCGGGTGGTTCGACAGCCCGGTCGGCACCGTCCTCGTGCTCCGACAGCCCTGCCGGAACGGTCTCCAGATCGTGCGCCGGTTCCGGCAGCCCGCCGTCCGCGCCGTCTGAAGGGGTGTCGAGTGCGAGGAGGCCGGGATCGGTGGACAGGTCTGCCGGGAGGATCCGGTCGAGGCGGGCTCGGGCGGTTGCGGTGGTCAGGCGACGACGGGCTTGGGGTGTGGTGATGGTCCTCATGGCGAGGACAGTAGAACGGTGCTGACGGCCCGTCGGAGAATTCGCCCGCCCCTGTGGATAACTCCGGCCTGTGGATAACTCTTGTCACTCGAACGAGTGATTCAGGCCGGATTCAGTGCGCCGACGCGATGACCGGGGACACCACGACGGCCAGCAGGCCGGGGCCGACGTGCGCGCCGATGACAGCACCGACCTCGCTGACGTAGAGCTCCCTCAGCCCGGGCACCCGCTCCCGCAGCCGTTCTGCCAGTGGCTCGGCCCGGTGCGCGGCGGCCAGGTGGTGAACGGTGATGTCCACCGGCTGTTGCGCCGCCCGCTCGACGGCGATCTCCTCCAGCCGGGCGATCGCCCGGGAGGCCGTACGGACCTTCTCCAACGGCTCGATCCGCCCGCCGGAGAGGTGCAGCAGCGGTTTGACCGCCAGCGCGGAGCCGACCAACGCCTGGGCAGTGCCGATCCGGCCCCCGCGCCGCAGGTGTTCCAAGGTGTCGACGTAGAAGAAACCGGCGGTACCGGCAGCCCGGGCCTTGGTGGAGGCGACCACCAGGTCGAGGTCCGCCACAGCAGCATCGGCATCCGCAGCCACAGCCCCATCGCGACCGCCGCCGTCCCCGTCCCCGTCCCCGGACACCGAACCTGCGCGGGCCGCTTCCAGGGCCGCGACCGACTCGGCAGCGGCCAGCACGCAGCCGCCCAGGGCCATCCCGACGAGCCGGCTGTCGACCACCCGGACCGGGATCGGTGCTGCGGCAGCCGCCAGCTGGGCGGCCTCCACCGTGCCGGAGAGTTCGGCCGACAAGTGGATCGAGACGACGCCGCGCGCACCGGCCTCGGCGGCCGCCCGGTAGGCGGCCGCGAAGGTCTCGGGGCTGGGGCGGGACGTCGTCACCCGCTGCTTGGAGCGCAGGGCTTCGGCAACGTCCTTCGGGGAGATCTCGACGCCTTCGGCGAAGACCTCGTCACCCACCGCGACGCTGAGCGGTACCACCTGGATTCGGTACCGGTCCACCGCCTGCTGGGGCAGATATGCGGTGGAATCCGTGACAAGTGCGAGGTGGCCGGGCATGTGCCGGAGGTTACCCGCCGCAAGGCCGTGAGGACAGCACTCGATATTCGGTGGTTTTCCCCCGGAGGCGGAGGGTAACTTCTCCGAGCACGGACAGCGACCGACTCGTGACGTGGGGTCAGGGGCGGTTGGGTCCTGCCGGGTTCGGCTTGCGGAGGCGGTCGGCGAGGCGGGAGAGCGGCTCGGCGGCCAGTCCGAGCAGTTCCTCGGCGCTGGTCGGGCGGCCGGTGCCCAGTCCCTTGCGGCGGTCGGCGGGCTCCTCCGCAGAAGCGGAGGCCGTGCCCGGGGAGCCCGTTGCGTGGGCGGCGGCCGAAGCGGATTCGGGGCCGTCGGCAGCGCTGGGGTCGGCAGGGGTCCAGTGGCGGAGGGCGCCGGCCTCGTCCTGGCACTCCTTGCCGAGGCGGGCGAGTTCGTCGTCGGCGAAGCGGCGCATCCGGTCCTGGGCGGCCCAGCGCAGGGAGTCCGCGGAGTGGGTGATCCGTTCGGTGCGCTCACGCAGTTCGGGGAGTTTGGCGGTGACCCGGCTGCTCATCGGCTCCCGCTCCAGCATGCGGAGTTCGGCGTCGAGCTCCGCGGCGTGCGAGTCGAGGCGGGCGAGGAGCTGGAGCGCGTCGCCGAGCTGACCGTCCTGCGGGAGGCCGGATTCCAGGACCTGGCGGGTGGAGTCCAGCCCGGTGCGCAGGGACAGCCGGAGCGCGGCGATCCGACCCTGCTCGCCCGGCCTGGTGAGGCTCTTCGCCTTCAGGGCCGCATTCTCCACCGCCCGCTGGGCGTTGGTGCTGTGCCGGTCGACCTTGGCCGCCACCGCCTTCGCCGCCTTCACCGTTCCGACCACGGCCATCACCAGCAGCGTCACCCCGAACAGCGCGACCAGCGCCACCACCACACCGAGCGCTTCCATCGGGAGCCCACCTTCCGCCCGTGACCGACCCTGGACCGCCCGGTGCGGTCCGCTTGTCCGCCGGACTTCCACCGTAGCCCGGAGCGGCGTCCGGCAGCAGGCCGTGGACGCTTCTCCGGCCCGAGATCAGGGACAGCTCAGGGATGTCCCCCAAGCGATCTCCCTGACTCCCCGGACGGTGCGCGCCCGCCGGTCCCCGGTCCGCGCCCGCCCACCGTGCCCACCCACGAAGAACGGAGCCGCCTTGTTCGCATTCCTCCGACTGCCCGCCCGCCCGTACGCACGGACGGCGACGGGCCGGCCACCCCGTCACGGGGGCGACCGGCCCGGACCGGCTGACAGCACGTCAGCCCGGTTCCCGTCAGGCAGTGACGATGTTCACCAGCTTCGGCGCGCGGGCGATGACCTTGCGCACCTCCGCACCGCCGACGGCCGCGACCACGGCCGGGTCGGCCAGGGCCAGCGCCT
Source organism: Kitasatospora sp. NRRL B-11411 (assembly GCF_000721345.1). Classification (NCBI taxonomy): domain Bacteria; kingdom Bacillati; phylum Actinomycetota; class Actinomycetes; order Kitasatosporales; family Streptomycetaceae; genus Kitasatospora; species Kitasatospora sp. NRRL B-11411. The sequence continues at coordinate 24,649 of NZ_JOGH01000007.1, forward strand.
CCAGCTCGGCGTCCGAGATCGACGGCGAGACCTCCAGGCGGGCCTTGACCTTGCCCTTGATCTGCACGACGCAGGTCACCGTCTCGTCGACCACGTACGCCGGGTCCGCGACCGGGTAGTCCGCGAAGGCCAGCGACTCCTCGTGGCCCAGGCGGCGCCACAGCTCCTCGGCGATGTGCGGCGCCAGCGGGGCGACCAGCAGGACGATCTGCTCGGCCACCGAACGCGGCGTGGAGCCGCGCTTCACCAGGAAGTTGTTCAGCTCGATGGCCTTGGCCACCGCGGTGTTGAACCGCATGCCGGCCATGTCGCCGCGGATCCCGTCGATCGCCTTGTGCAGCGCGCGCAGCGTCGCCTCGTCCGGCTCGTCCTCGGTGACCACCAGCTCGCCGGTGACCTCCGAGACGACGTTGCGCCACAGCCGCTGCAGGAAGCGGTAGGAGCCGACCACGGCGCGGGTGTCCCAGGGGCGGGAGACGTCCAGCGGGCCCATCGCCATCTCGTACAGGCGCAGCGTGTCCGCGCCGTACTCGTCGGCGATCTCGTCGGGGGCGACCGCGTTCTTCAGCGACTTGCCCATCTTGCCCGCCTCGCGGCGGACCGGCTCGCCGTCCCAGTAGTACTGGCCGTCGCGCTCCTCGACCTCCGCCGCGGGCACCGGGAAGCCCCGGTCGTCGCGGTAGACGTCGGCGGTGATCATGCCCTGGTTGAACAGCTTGTGGAACGGCTCGACCGAGGAGACGTAGCCCAGGTCGTGCAGCACCTTGTGCCAGAAGCGGGCGTACAGCAGGTGCAGCACGGCGTGCTCGGCACCGCCGACGTACAGGTCGACGCCGCCGGCCGGCTTCTCGGCGGTCGGGCCCATCCAGTAGGACTCGTTGGCCGGGTCGACCACCGCGGAGGAGTTGACCGGGTCGACGTAGCGCAGCTCGTACCAGCACGAACCCGCCCAGTTGGGCATGGTGTTGGTCTCGCGGCGGTAGGTCTTGACGCCGTCGCCCAGGTCCAGCTCGACGTTGACCCAGTCCTCGTTGCGGGACAGCGGGGTCTTCGGCGAGGAGGCGGCGTCGTCGGGGTCGTAGGTGTGCGGCGAGTAGTCGTCCACCTCGGGGACCTCGACCGGCAGCATCGACTCGGGCAGCGCGTGCATCGCGCCGCTCTCGTCGTAGACGATCGGGAAGGGTTCGCCCCAGTAGCGCTGGCGGCTGAACAGCCAGTCGCGCAGGCGGTAGTTGACGGTGCCTTCGCCGATGCCCCGCTCGTTCAGCCAGGCGGTGACGCGGGCCTTGGCGTCGATCACGGACAGGCCGTTCAGCGACAGGCCGTCGCGCTCGGAGTTGACCAGCACCGAGTCGTAGGTGTCGAAGGCGTCGTCCCAGGTGTGCGGGTCCTCGCCGCGCCCGTCGGTCGGCTGCACCACGCAGCGCATCGGCAGGTTGAACGCCTGCGCGAAGGCGAAGTCGCGGCTGTCGTGCGCCGGGACGGCCATGATCGCGCCGGTGCCGTAGCCCATCAGCACGTAGTCGGCGATGAACACCGGGATCTGCTCACCGCTGACCGGGTTGACCGCGAAGGCGCCGGTGAACACGCCGGTCTTGACCTTGGCGTCGGCCTGGCGCTCCACGTCGGACTTGGCGGCGGCCGCGGCCCGGTAGGCGGCGACGGCGGAGGCCGGGTCGGCGGCGCCGCCGGTCCACTCGTCGCGGGTGCCGGCCGGCCACTCGGCGGGGACGATCGTGTCGACCAGGGCGTGCTCGGGGGCCAGCACCATGTAGGTGGCGCCGAACAGGGTGTCGGGGCGGGTGGTGAAGACGGTGACGGTGTCGCCGCCGACCGGGAAGTCCACCCGGGCGCCCTCGGAGCGGCCGATCCAGTTGCGCTGCTGCAGCTTGATCGCCTCGGGCCAGTCCAGCAGGTCCAGGTCACCGATCAGGCGGTCCGCGTAGGCGGTGATGCGCATCATCCACTGGCGCAGGTTCGACTTGAACACCGGGAAGTTGCCGCGCTCGGAGCGGCCGTCCGCGGTGACCTCCTCGTTGGCCAGCACGGTGCCCAGGCCGGGGCACCAGTTGACCGGCACCTCCTTGGAGTAGGCCAGCCGGTACTCGCCCAGCACCTCGTCGCGCTCGATGCCGGACAGCCCGGTCCAGTCGCGGCCGCCCGGCACCTCGCGCGCGCCGGACTCGAACTCGGCGATCAGCTCGGCGATCGGACGGGCCTTGCCGGCGGCCTCGTCGTACCAGGAGTTGAAGATCTGCAGGAAGATCCACTGGGTCCAGCGGTAGTACTCGGGGTCGATCGTGGAGATCGAGCGGCGCGGGTCGTGGCCCAGGCCCAGCCGGCGCAGCTGTCGGCGCATGTTGGCGATGTTGTCCTCGGTGGACACCCGCGGGTGCACGCCGTGCTGCACCGCGTACTGCTCTGCGGGCAGGCCGAAGGCGTCGTAGCCCAGGGTGTGCAGGACGTTGTGCCCGTTCATCCGCTGGAAGCGGGCGTACACGTCGGTGGCGATGTATCCCAGCGGGTGGCCGACGTGCAGGCCCGAACCCGACGGGTAGGGAAACATGTCCATGATGAAGCTGTGGGGCTTCGTGGCGACGGGCGAGCCGTCGGCCAGCGGGCCGGTCGGGTTGGGGGCGTTGAACGTCCCCTCCTTCTCCCACAGGTCCTGCCAGCGGGACTCGATCTCGGCGGCCAGCGCGGCGCCGTAGCGGAAAGGCTCGGTGGCGGCTTCGGCCGCGCCGGAAGCGGGGGTCGTCTCGCTCATGGTCCTTCAGGCTCCATCGTCATCAGTCAGCGAACAGGCCGTAGAAAGCAGAAAACCCCTCCGCAGGAGGGGACGCCACGCCGACTCCGGCCTTCAAGCCGGTCCTGGTCAGCGCGGCCGGCTAAGAAGCAGGCGCACGGTTCGCATGGGCTCAGGGTACCGCACCCCCTCAACCCCCTTTCGCCCCGCTGCGTCAATCCCCCGCCCGCGTCCGGCCTGCCGGGCGGCCCTCGTGGGCCCCGCTCCCCTCAGCCACGGCCCGGTGCCCCGCGCGGCCTGCCGCTACGCCTCCGCGCGCATCGCGGTGTCGAAGTCCCGCAGGGCCCGGGCCACCCGCGCCGACTGCATGCCCGCCGCGAGCAGCCGGGCCCGGTCGGCGGTGCGCTCCGCCTCCACACGCTCGCCGGTGCGGCGGTAGGAGTCGGCGAGGCGCACCATCAGCAGCGCCTTGACCCGGGCCCGTTCCATCGAGAGCGAGTCGATCGCGGCCAGCAGCAGGCTGCGCGCCTGCTCGTGCTCGCCGAGCAGCAGGTACCCCTCGCCGATCATCCCCTCCAGGTCGGCCCGTTCCTGGGCGTGCTCCGGCACGTCCTCCAGCACCCGGAACGCCCGCTCGGCGACCGCCTCCGCACTGATCTGCTCCCCCTTGCGGCCGTGCGCCCGGGCGATCCGCCCCAGCTGCAGGGCCCGCTCGCACGGGGTCAGCACCTCGTCGGCGGCCCGCAGCGCGGTGGAGAGCATCGCCACCGGGTCCAGCCCCCGCCCCCCGGAGTTGTACGTCGCCTGGACGGCGAGGCAGCCGACCACGCCGACGCCGAGCCGCGGGTCGCCGGAGACGTGCGCGGCCCGCAGCGCGGCGACGAAGGCCCGCTGCGCGGCGGCGTCGTTGCCCATGTCGTAGTTGGCCCAGCCCACCAGCCGGGCCAGCCGGCTGGCGGCCCCGTACAGCTCGCGGCCGAGCGGCTCGTCGTAGCTGCCGAGCTCCAACAGCTTTCCCACCATGGCGAGTTCAGCCTTGGCGAGGTCGAGGATCAGGCCACCGCCGTAGGTCCGCTCCAGCCGCTGCTTGGATTCGTAGGACAGCTGCAGGTCGGCCAGTTGCTCCGGGGCGATCCGCAGCGCGCCCTCCCCGCCGGTGACCTGCGGCGGCGGGGAAGCCCAGTGCCGGGCCGCCTGCTCCAGTTCGTCGCCGCGGAACAGGTCGGTCAGGCGGACCGGGGCGCCGTCGGCGCCCGCCTCGCGGAGCGCGGTCTGCGCGGTGTCGGCCGTCCACGGGTCGGTCAGCAGCCGGGGAGAGAGCATCTTGGCACCCCGATGAGAGCCCATCTGCCCCCAGAGCTGCTCGTAGGTGACCGCGATGCCGACGCTGCGGCCCAGCACCTCGCAGACGGTCTGGTCGTGCGGCGAGCGCGGCACCATGCCCCGGTCCCGCCACTTGTACGGGGCGGTGGAGCTGATCGCCATGCCCGCCGGGAGCACCGCGTTCACCTCGCGGGCCAGCCGCTCCGGGCTCCAACCGAGCTGGTGGAGTATCCGGGCGAGCTCGTCGTTCCGTTTTCGCACCAGGTCGGCCATGGCACGACCGTAGCGGCCCCGCGCTCCGCCCGGCAGGGAAGTCCCGTGAACGGCCGAAGGCCGCCCCTCGCGGGACGGCCTTCGAACTGCTGTGGAGCTAAGGAGAATCGAACTCCTGACCTATTGCATGCCATGCAATCGCTCTACCAACTGAGCTATAGCCCCATGCTCTTGCTGCTGTCACCTGCGGTTTCCCTCGGCGGCATCGCCAACTGTACACGGTCGGCGCCCCCGGCCCTAATCCGTTCCGACGCCCCCGCAGCGGCCCCGACCTGCCCCGCACCCGGCGCCCACCCGGACCCCGGCACACCCGCGGACCCCGGACCGACGCCCGTCCTCGACCACCACTTCCGCACCCGCCCCGGAAACACCGAAGGCCGCCACCCTGATCGGGCGGCGGCCTCGCGGAACTGCTGTGGAGCTAAGGAGAATCGAACTCCTGACCTATTGCATGCCATGCAATCGCTCTACCAACTGAGCTATAGCCCCGCGACACTGACGACCACTCACGGACCACCGGTGCGGAGTGGAGCTAAGGAGAATCGAACTCCTGACCTATTGCATGCCATGCAATCGCTCTACCAACTGAGCTATAGCCCCTCAGTTCCGCGACTCCCGCCCCCGGTTTCCCGTCTGCGTTCCTCGCTGCGAACGAGGAAGACTCTAGCCGGTCGGAGCCGGAACTGTGAAATCCGAGCCGGCCGAGCCTCAGGTCTCGTCGCCGATGACCGGCTGCGGCAGCGTGCCGGCGTTGTGCTCCAGCAGCCGCCAGCCGCGCGAGTCCTCGCCGAGCACCGACCAGCAGCAGTTGGAGAGGCCGCCGAAGCGCTCCCACATCTGCGGCTCCAGGCCCAGCATCCGGCCGATCATGGTGCGGATGGTGCCGCCGTGGCTGACCACCACCAGGGTGCCGCCCTCCGGCAGTTTGCCCACCGCGTCCAGCACCACCGGGACGGCCCGGTCGGCCACCTCGGTGGCCAGCTCGCCGCCGCCGCGGCGCACCTGCTCGCCGTTCGCCCACGCCTCGTACTGCTCCGGGTACCGGGCCCGGATCTCGGCGTTGGTGAGCCCCTGCCACTCCCCCGCGTAGGTCTCCCGCAGGCCCTCGTGGTGGTGCACTTCGAGGCCGGTGAGGTCGGCGAGCTCGGCGGCGGTGCGCCGGGCCCGCTGCAGGTCGGAGGAGATCAGCAGGTCGGGCCGGAGCCCGGCGAGCAGCCGGGCCGCCCGCTGGGCCTGGAAGATCCCCTGGTCGGTGAGCTCGATGTCCGTACTGCCCTGGAACCTCGATTCAAGGTTCCAGGAGGTCTGACCGTGCCGCCAGAAGACGATGCGCGGCCAGGCCCCGGACCGGCTCAGAGGTCGCCCCCGGAGACGGCGTTGCCCGCGGCGTCGGTGACGGCGTTCTCCGGCCGGTTGCGGGTGGCCAGCGCGTCCTCGGGGAGCGGCAGCTCGGGGCAGTCCTTCCACAGGCGGTCGAGCGAGTAAAAGGAGCGCTCCTCGGAGTGCTGGACGTGCACCACGATGTCCAGGTAGTCGAGCAGGATCCAGCGGCCCTCGCGCTCGCCCTCGCGGCGCACCGGCTTGACGTCGAGCTTCTCGCGCAGCTGGTCCTCGATCTCCTCGGCAATCGCCCGCACCTGGCGGTCGTTGGCGGCGGAGGCGATCAGGAAGGCGTCGGTGATCGACAGCACCTCGCTGACGTCGAAGGCGATGATGTCGTGCGCCAGTTTGTCGGCCGCCGCCTGCGCGGCGACGGTGATCAGTTCCTGGCTTCGGTCGGTGACGGTCACGATGCTCTTCCGGATCGGCTGTGGGGATACCCTCCCAGGATCTCACGAACGCGACGGAGCCCCCGAGCGTTTTCCGCCCGGGGGCTCCGACCGCGCCTCAGCAGCGCCTTCCCGGCACCTCTCCGACCGAGCCGCCCCACCGCCGAACGGGGGCCGACCGGCCGCCACGCAGGCCCGGCCGCGGGCCCGGCCCGGCCGGGCCGGTCAGCCATGGGGCCGACCGGCCACCGCCGGTTACTGCGTCTTCTGCACCGGCGGCTGGTAGTCCTTGCCGATCACCAGCACCAGGTCCGCGTTCTGCGCCTCGGTGACCTTCTTCACCGCGCTGTCCGGCAGGCCCATGCTGGTGGCCAGGGTGAGGGCCGCGGGCTGCTTGGCGTCGTCGGTGTAGCGGATCTCGGAACTCGCCTGGTCCGGCGCCTTGGCGCTGGAGGGCAGCGGGTCCATGCCCGAGTTGATCACCGCGACCTGCGCGGCGGCGGCCGAGGTCCCGTTGCCGGAGGCGTTCACGATGGTGACCCGGGTGGAGCCGCCGGTGCCCTTGGCGCTGCCGATGGTGCCGCCGAGGATCTCCTTGACCTGCTTGCCCGCCGTGGTGTCGTCCAGGGTGCCGTCGGCCTTGGTGGTGAGCACCGAGGTCGACAGGTGTCCGGCCTTCGCCTGCTTGGCCAGGTTGACCAGCACGCCGGCCAGCGCGTTCTCGGGGAGCGACGGGTCGGCGACCATGTTCATCCGGCGCACGTCGTCGGTGGCCTCCGGCATGGTGGTCGGCATGGTGCTGATCACCGCGGCCATCACCTGCCCGAACCGGGCGAGTTGGGCGTCCGGCTTCTCTCCGGGGGCCTGCAGGGTCGCGTAGGCGACGGCGGCGTGCCCGTTCAGCAGGACGCCCTTGCCCGCCGGGGCGAGCACCTTGCCGTCCGCCTTGTTGTCCTCGCGTACCTCGGCGTTGGTGTCCACCCTGACGCCGCCGAGCTGGGAGACCAGCAGCAGCAGGTAGGGGGTGTCCAGCCGCCAGGTGCCGGCCACCTTGGCGCCGAGCACCGAGGAGAGGCCGTCGCGGGTCGCGGAGGCGCCGAGCTCGGACGGGGCCTTGCCGATCGTCGTGGTGGCGGAGTCGCCGTTGCTGGGCAACTGCAGGGTGTCCGGCAGCAGCAGCACGGTCGCCTTCCGGCCGCCCTCGTCGTCCACCAGCAGCGCGGTGGTGACCTTGCCCTGCGGATCGTGCAGGTGCACCACGTTGACGTACCGGCCGCCGACCGCCGTGGCCGCGTCGTCACCGCCGCCGAGCTTCCCGGTCCACCACAGGTATCCCACGCCGCCGGACGCCAGCACCGCCACCACCACCAGCAGCGAGACCAGCCGGTTGCGCAGCCGCCGCCGGCGCTCGGCCCGCACCTCGCTGCGCGACTCGGCGAACTTCAGCCAGTCGATCGCGTCCTCGGACTCCTCCGTCTGCTCGTCGACGAAGCTGAACTCGCCCGTGGTGTACGAGTCCCCGTTCTTGCCCTTCGCCCGGGCCGCCGCCGCTGCCGCAGCCCGCCCGCCGACCAGCTCGGACGGCTCCGCTCCCGGCGCGTCCGCCCCGCCCGCACCGCTCGCCCCACCCGGCGCGGACGCCGGAGCCCCCGGACGCGCCCGCGGCGGCACCACCCCGGCCGCGGCCGACGCCGCCCCCGGGCTCGCCGGCGGCACCGACCGCCCGACGGTCTGCCCCAGCCCGGCCGCCGCCCCGGCCCCCTGCCCTGTTCCCTGCCCAGGCACCTGGCCGAGCATCTGCCCCGGAGCCTGCGTCCGGGTCGCGGCCGACTGCGGGTGGAGCCCCTGCACGTGCTGCTGCTGCTCGTAGTAGGGGTCGTAGGGCTGCTGCCCGTACGCGTCCCCGCCCGGCTGCCCGCCGCCCTGCGACCGGCCGCCGAACTGCCCTTCGTAGCCGCGCTGTTCGAACCCCTGCGACTCGTACCCGGGCTGCTCATAACCCTGCCCCGGCTCGTAGGCCGGTCCCTGCTCGTAGCCCTGCCCCTGCTGGTACCCGGACTGCTCGTACCCGCCCCGCCCGTACCCGGAGGACTCGCGCCCGGAGGGCTGGTAGCCGGACGCCTCGTAGCCGGAGGAGTCGTACCCGCCCTGCCCGTAGCCCTGCGCCGGGTACCCGGGCGCGGCGGCCTGCTGCCCGCCACCGCCGTAAGGATCCTGCGGGTACCCCCCGGGCTGCTGGTACTGGGCGCCGTACTGGTCGTGCTGGTCGTACTGCCCGCCCTGCCCGTACGCCGACTGCGGCGATGACGACGACGGCTGCTGCTGCCCGTACCCCTCGTAGCCCTGCTGCTCGTACCCCTCGTACCCCTGCTGCGCGTAGTACCCGGTCTGCGGCGGGGCGGTCGGCTGCGACTGCGGCTGCTGGGGGTGGGGCTGCCGGGGCTGGGACTGGGGCTGTTGGCCGAACCAGTTCTGGTCGTCGGGCGTTCCGGTCACGTCGTCCCTCCCGGGGGCATCAAGGCCGGGCCGACGCGTACAGCGCCCGCTTGTGGATGTATCGGACCACGCCGTCCGGCACCAGGTACCAGATGGGTTCGCCCTTGGCGACGCGCATCCGGCAGTCGGTGGAGGAGATGGCGAGGGCGGGCACCTCGACCAGCGAGACGCCGCCGACCGGCAGGCCGGTGTCGGAGAGAGTATGGCCCGGCCGGGTGCAGCCGATGAAGTGCGCGAGGTCGAAGAGTTCCTCGGAGGAGCGCCAGGAGATGATCTGGGCGAGGGCGTCGGCGCCGGTGATGAAGAAGAGTTCGGCGTCGGGGTGCAGGTCGCGCAGCTCGCGCAGGGTGTCGACGGTGTAGGTGGGGCCGTTGCGGTCGATGTCGATCCGGCTGACCGAGAACTGGGGGTTCTCGGCGGTGGCGATCACCGTCATCAGGTAGCGGTCCTCGGCCGGCGAGACCTGCCGGTCGGACTTCTGCCAGGGCTGCCCGGTGGGGACGAAGATCACCTCGTCCAGTTGGAAGGCGCTCGCCACCTCGCTCGCGGCGACCAGGTGCCCGTGGTGGATGGGGTCGAAGGTGCCACCCATCACACCCAGCCGTCGCCTGCGCGGACCACCGCTCGGTGCCGGGGTGCCCGGCGCGGAGGTGCCCGGCGCCACGTTCGTCCCGGAGGTCTCGACCTGCTCTCTCATGGCGCCACACCTTACGCGACCCGGATGTCCCGGGGGTTCCGCCCGTGGACGGACCCCGGGCGCACCGGGCTCCGCCACCCCGGGGGCCGCGGACGCGCGGCGGGCGGGGCGGCGGCGCGGCCGGTCAGCGGTCGCGGTTGAAGCGCGTGGTGATGAAGAGCAGGAGCAGCAGGATGAACAGCGCCGCGCCGCCCGTCAGCAGGGGGTTGAGGCTGTCGTGGTTACCGCCCTCCTCGGCGAGGTGGACGATGGCGGGCAGGGCAGCAGGGCTCATGATCGGCGGGACCTTCTCGGCTCGGTGTGAGGACCAGGCGGTCACGGACCGTACGGCCCGCGCGCTCATCGTACGGGGGCCTGACACGCAACCGCGCGGCGGCCCACCGCGTCTGACCACCCGTGAACCGCCGCCCGGCCGGAGGCACGTCCACCGCGCCGGGAACCCGCACCCGGGAGCCCCACCGACCGGGGCCCGACCGGGACCTGACCAGCCGACTGACGGGCCGTCAGCAACCTGGACCCGAACCGGACCGCGCCAAAACCGGACCGGACCGGACCGACGAGCCGAAACCAGGCCGGCCCGGCGAGCCGGAACGGAGACCGGACCCGTCAGCCCAGGTCGTCGGCCGGCCGCCCGGCCGCCGCGCCGGTCCGCTCGGCCTCGCGGGCGGCCTCGCGCGCCGCGTCGCGCTTCGCGCCGTCGCGGCTGGCCCGGGCCAGCGCCCACACCATCAGGCCGACTCCGACGAAGGAGGCGATCAGGATGAACCGCAGGAACAGACCGGGGCCGTTCTCGGTGGAGATCGGTCCGGCGAGCTGGACCAGGTCGGCAGGGGACATCACGGGCTCCTTGTTCGGTACGGCAGAGCCAGGGTAGTCCCGTTTACCGCCGCCCCGGCCCGGCACCCCCGGAGTGTCCGCGGGCGCGCCGGAAGGGGCGTCCCCGCTCTCCCCGGCCGCGGGCGGACGGCGTAGCGTGACCGCGGGGACGAGTACGGACACACCGACGTTGAAGTGGAAAGCAGCGGGGGCCGGCCACAGGTGCCGGTGCCGGCGTCGATCCAGGAGAGGTACTCAATGACCGACATGACCAAGGGTTCTGCGCCGAGCCGTCGCCGCCAGCGCTTCCCGGAGATCTCCACCCGGGCCTGGGAGCACCCGGCGGACCGCTCCGGACTGGTGGCGCTGCGCAAGCTCACGGGTTTCGACGACGTCCTGAAGAAGCTGGCCGGCCTGGTGTCGGAGCGCAGCGTGCGCCTGATGTTCCTGGCCACCGCGGTGAAGGCGTCGGAGCGTCAGTTCCCCGAGCTGTACGACATGGTGCGGGACGCCGCGTACATCCTGGACCTGGAGAAGGTCCCGGACCTGTACGTCTCCCAGGACCCGAAGGTCAACGCGTACTGCATCGGCATGGAGACGCCGGTGATCGTGGTCACCACCGGCCTGGTCGAGCTGATGGACGAGGAGGAGCTGCGGGCGGTGATCGGCCACGAGGTCGGTCACGCGATGTCCGGGCACGCCGTCTACCGGACGATGCTGCTGATCCTCACCAACTTGGCGGCCCGGATCGCCTGGATACCGCTGGGCAACCTGGCGGTCATGGCGATGATCACCGCGCTCAAGGAGTGGTTCCGCAAGGCGGAGCTGTCCAGCGACCGGGCCGGCCTGCTGGCCGGGCAGGACCTGCAGGCGTCGATGCGCTCGCTGATGAAGCTGGCCGGCGGCGCGTCCCTGGCCGAGATGAACGTGGACGCGTTCCTGGAGCAGGCCGAGGAGTACGACAAGGCGGGCGACCTGCGCGACAGCGTGCTGAAGCTGCTCCAGGTGCTGCCGCAGTCGCACCCGTTCGCGGTGGTGCGGGTGGCCAAGCTGAAGAAGTGGGCGGAGAGCGAGGAGTACCGCTCGATCATGGCCGGGGCGTACCCGCGCCGCGGCGACGACCCGGAGGCCACGGTCAGCTCGCAGTGGAAGGCCGCCGCCGAGTCGTACTCGCAGTCGGTGAAGGACAGCAAGGACCCGCTGATGGGCCTGCTGCGCGACCTGGGCAACGGCGTCGGCACGGTCGGCGGCAAGCTCCGCGACACCTTCACGGGCGCCGGCCGCGGCAACGGCAACGGCGCTTCCAAGGACGGCGGCTCCCAGGACTGACCCCCTGAGGGCCCCCTGAGTGACCCGCCCGAGCACCCCGCCGGGCCACGACCGGCCACGCCCCGGCCGTGAACCCGGCCGCCCCACTCCGCCCCGCCCCGGTCCCGCGGGCTCAGCCGGTGATCGGCCCGAGCACTCCGCAGGACTGCCAGGCCGGCCGGTCGTGGTCGGCCGGGTTCACGGCCGGCGGGGTGCTCGGGCGGACGCCCGCCGTGGTGGCCAGCATCGGCTGCAGGTAGTCGCTCTGCCCGGCCGAGCAGGAGCTGGGTCCGGCCTGCACGGCGGTGTCGACCACCCGCAGCCGGCCGGCGTCCAGGTCGGCCCGGTCGATGTCGAGGCGCACCGCCCGGCGCACCGCGTAGAGGGTGACCGCCGGGTCGCTGGTGGTGCCGGCCGGGCGCAGCGCGTACACCAGGGTGTGGTCGGTGGTGACCTCCAAGGTGTTGCCGTCGAGCTCGCCGATGTGGACGCTGCCGGTGACCTTGACGGTGTCGGTGGCCAGCGCGATCTGCCCGGGGTCGAAGCGAACCATCCAGCCGGTGGCGTCGTGGTGCTGGTCGTCCCGGGGCGAGTTGGTGCTGTCGTCGTACTGGACGAGTTCGCCGGCCGTGATCAGGGCGCGGACCTGCGCGGTGCCGTTGGCGGTCAGGGTGCTCGGGGTCAGCGCGGAGGCCACCAGGTACTGCTGGGCGGTGTCCAGGGCCCGCTGCACCTGGGAGCCGGTGAAGTGGGCGGTGGCGGTGGCGGCGGGCAGCCCGAGTCCGGCCGAGCCGTCGGCGTACCCGGCGGGCAGCCCGGCGAACGGGTTGGTGCGGTCGGCGGCCGCGGTGACCGTCCCGGCCGGGGCGAGCGGGGTGAGGCTGACGGTCAGCTGGGTGCCGCTGGGCGGGGCGACCGACCCGCGCGGGGAGCTGATCCCGAAGTAGACGGCGGCGGCGAACGCCAGCGCGACCACCAGCAGCAGGACGACGGCCTGTCGGGGCAGCGAGAGCCAGCCGCGGGTCCGGGTGGCCCGGCCGAAGGCGCCCGACAGCCGCTCCTGCGCGGAGAGTTCCTGGATCCGGGCAGCCCGGACGAACGATTCGTCGAAGACGACGGACCGGAACTCGTCATCGTTGGAACCACCCTCGGGCGTGCCCCCAGGAGGCTCGCGCGGGTCACCCATACCACCAGGGTAGACTCGCGGGCCGCCCGCGACGAGGGTGCGCGGGTAACGAGCGTGCCACGGTGCGTCACACCCGCCCGCAGCCCCGGCACCCGGCCGCGCCGCCACCGGAGACGGGCCCCAGAGACGCCCCCCGGAGACGAACCGCCGGAGCCGCCAGAGCCGCCGGGCCTCAGCCCACCGGAACGGCGGCCACCGCAGACGGCGGGCCGGGCACCGCGGACGCGGCGCCCCCGGCTGGGGCCCCGCTCCCCTGGCTCCCGCCGCCGTCGCTCCGGCTGCTGTTGCCGCTGCTCGGCCGGGCCGGCGACTCCTGCGCGGCCCCGCCGACGCCCCGGTACACCGCGGCGACCGACAGCGCGACCAGGCCGACGCCCATCACCAGGGCCAGCACCCAGGCCACCGGCCGGTGCCAGCGCTGCTGGGCGACCGCCCCGCCGCGCAGCGGGTCGAAGGCGCGGACCCGGGAGCGGCGGGTGCGCCGTTCCTGCCGGTCGCAGCCGGACCACGGGTCGGGGTAGAAGCGGTCCTCGTCGAGTCCGCCGGGCAGCGGGCGCAGCTCCAGCGGCAGCACCTCGTTCCCGCCGGCGAACTCGGTGGACTCGGTGAACTCGTGACTCCGGGCCGCCCCGGCCTGTTCCGGTTCGAGCCGGGCCTCGGCGGCGGCGAGTTGCCGCTCCAGGGCGCTCGGCTCGTGCACGGCGGCGGAGCGGACGAAGTTCTCGTCGAAGACCACGGTGGCGAACTCGTCGTTCGCATCACCGTGGTCGGCGCCGTCGGAGTACGGCGAGCCCCCCACATCCTCAGCCACGGATTCAATGTATTACCGGCCGGGGCGTTTGTCTGTGGGTCTCGCCGATCGGGTCCGGACGGGCTACCGCATTCGGCCGCGCGAGCCGGGGCGCACGCGATCGGAGCGCACGCGATCGGAGCGCGCTCCTCCGGAACCCGCGCGACCGGGGCGCGCAGGCTGCGGCCCGCGCGCCCCGGGCAGAGGGACGGCCGGGTCAGCCGCCGACGGTCTGCCGGGCCTCGCCGCGCACGTGCCCGTCGCCGGTGACGATGTACTTGGTGCTGGTCAGCTCCGGCAGGCCCATCGGGCCGCGGGCGTGCAGCTTCTGGGTGGAGATGCCGATCTCCGCGCCGAAGCCGAACTCGGCGCCGTCGGTGAACCGGGTGGAGGCGTTGACCGCCACCGTGGTGGAGTCGACGAGCTGGGTGAAGCGGCGGGCGGCGGGCTGCGAGCCGGTGACGATCGCCTCGGTGTGGCCCGAGGAGTAGCGGCGGATGTGCTCCACCGCGGCCTCCAGCGAGGGCACCACGGCGGCTGCCAGGTCGAGCGAGAGGTACTCGGTCTCCCAGTCCTCCTCGGTCGCCGGGACGGCCGTGACCCCGGTGCCCTCGGCGGCCTTGAGCACCGCCTCGTCGCCGTGCACGGTGACGCCGGCCTCGGCCAGCGCGGCCAGCGCGAGCGGCAGGAAGGCGTCCGCGACGTCCTGGTGGACCAGCAGCGTCTCGGCGGAGTTGCAGACGCTGACCCGCTGGGCCTTGGAGTTCAGCAGCACGCCGACGGCCATCGCCAGGTCGGCCTGCGCGTCCACGTACACGTGGCAGTTGCCGGTGCCGGTCTCGATCACCGGGACGGTCGAGCCCTCGACCACGGTGCGGATCAGCGAGGCGCCGCCGCGCGGGATCAGCACGTCGACCAGGCCGCGGGCGCGCATCAGTTCCTGCACCGACTCGCGGCTCTCGCCCGGCACCAGCTGGATCACGTCGGCCGGCAGGCCCGCGCCGGCCACCGCCGCGCGCAGCACCTCGACCAGCGCGGTGTTGGAGCGGTACGCGGAGCCGGAACCGCGCAGCAGCACCGCGTTGCCGGACTTCAGGCAGAGCGCGGCGGCGTCCACCGTGACGTTCGGCCGGGCCTCGTAGATGATGCCGACCACGCCCAGCGGGACGCGGACCTGGCGCACGTCCAGGCCGTTGGGCAGGGTGTAGCCGCGCACCACCTCGCCCACCGGGTCGGGCAGGCCGACCACGCTGCGGACGTCGGCGGCGATCGCGGCGATCCGCTCCGCGTCCAGCGTCAGCCGGTCGATCACCGACTCGGCGGTGCCGGCCGCGCGGGCCCGCTCGACGTCCTGCGCGTTGGCGGCGGTGATCTCGGCGGTCCGCTCGACCAGCGCGTCCGCGATCGCCAGCAGCGCGGCGTCCTTCACCGAACGCGGCACTGGCGCCAGGGCGGCGGCCGCCTCCCGGGCACGGCGCGCGGCGGCGAGGACGGGGCTGTCGGCGGTGGCGGTGAGATCGCTCATGCCGCCAAGCCTAGCGAGCCGACACCGCCGCCCCGCCGCGCATTTCGCCCGCTGAGACGTCCCCGCCGATGCACTCACGGAACCGGCGCGCCCACGGAACCGGCGCACTCGCAGAACCGGCGCGCCCGCGGAACCGACGGGCGCCCCTCAGTACGGGTGCACCCCGCCGAGCTGCGGCGGCGGATCGCCGAAGCCCTCGGCGACCCGCTTGTGGTACGTCGGGCGGTCCACCACCTCCAGGCCGACGATCTCCCAGGCCGGGAGCTTCGCGCTGGCCTTGTGCTCGCCCCACAGCCGCAGCGCGATCGCCGCCGCGTCGTGCAGGTCCCGCGCCTCCTCCCAGTAGCGGACCTCGGCGTGGTCCGCGGCGTAACGGGCCGTCAGGAAGAACGAGTGGTCGTGCGCCAGTTTCTCCAGTGCCGTCCGCAGCTCCGGCAGCGGTGTCGCCGCCCCGGCCACGCTCAGCACCACGTGCCACATCCGGGCCTGCTCGCGCGGGGCACCCTGTCCCGGGTCCTCCTGCGCGGCCTCCTGCCCGACGCCCCGGCCGCCCTCGATGCTGGTGAGCCGCCGCTCGGGCCTCTGTCCCGGCAGCGCTTCCTCCCGCCTGCGAACCACCGGCGGCCTCCTGTTCAGCGTGTCGCGCGGGCCCCCCGGCCCGCTGCTCCCACCCCCCGTACCGGCCCCGCCGCTCGCGCTCAGCCGCGCAGCACGACCAGGTCGTCGCGGTGGACGACCTCGCGTTCGTACGCGGCGCCGAGCTCCTGGGCCAGCTCTCGGGTGGACCGGCCGAGCAGACGGGGCAACTCCCTCGCATCAAAGTTGACCAGTCCGCGGGCGACGATGTGACCGTTTTCGCCAAGAAGGTCGACCGGATCGCCCGCGGCGAACTCGCCCTCCACCCGGGTCACCCCGGCCGGCAGCAGCGACTTCCCGCCGTGCACGACGGCCGCCACCGCCCCGTCGTCCAGGGTCAGCGAGCCGCGCGGCGAGGAGGCGTGCTCCAGCCAGAGCAGCCGGTCGGCGGAGCGGCTGCCGGTGCGCCGGAACAGCGTGCCGGTGGGCCGGCCGGCCAGCGCGTCGGCGGCCTGGCTGGCCGCGGTCAGCACCACCGGGATGCCCGCGCCGGTGGCGATCCGGGCCGCCTCGACCTTGGTGACCATGCCGCCGGTGCCGACGCCCGCCTTGCCGGCGCTGCCGATCTCGACGCCCGCCAGGTCCTCCGGGCCGTTCACCACGGCGATCCGGCTGGTGCCGGGCTTGGCCGGGTCGCCGTCGTACAGGCCGTCCACGTCGGAGAGCAGCACCAGCAGGTCGGCCCGCACCAGGTGGGCGACCAGCGCGGCCAGCCGGTCGTTGTCGCCGAACTTGATCTCGGCGGTGGCCACCGTGTCGTTCTCGTTGACGACCGGCATCGCGCCCATCGTCAGCAGCTGCTCCAGCGTCCGGTACGCGTTGCGGTAGTGCGCCCGGCGGCTGGCGTCCTCGGCGGTCAGCAGCACCTGGCCGACCCGCACCCCGTAGCGGGCGAACGAGGCGGTGTACCGGGCCACCAGCAGCCCTTGGCCGACGCTGGCCGCGGCCTGCTGCCGGGCCAGGTCCTTGGGGCGCTTCTCCAGCCCGAGCGGGGCCAGTCCGGCCGCGATCGCGCCGGAGGAGACCAGCACCACCTCGGGCGCGTCCGGCCGCCGGCGCAGCTTGGCCAGCGCGTCCACCAGGGCGTCCACCCGGTCCGCGTCCAGCCCGCCGGCGGCGGTGGTCAGCGAGGAGGAGCCGACCTTCACCACGACCCGCCGCGCCGAAACGACCTCCTCGCGGAGCAACTGATCCACCATCAGTCCGACCTTTCCGACGCAGCCTGTGTACGTCCGCAATCTAGCGAGCGGAATTGCAGGCACGAAATCCGAGCTGGACACTTGCGCCCGCGCAAGCGGGACCCGGCGGGCGGGGGCCCACAGCAAGATCCGCCCGAGGCGGGGTCTCCCCACCTCGGGCGGATCGCCCGGCACTTCCGCAATCGCCCGCGCCCCGGTACGCGCCGGTTACCGTCCCACCGGAGCCGCAGCCGGAACCGGACCTACTGGTCGAGCTCCTCGCGGCCGGAGGAGAGCGCCTCGAAGTCCAGGTACTCCTGCTCCGCCGCGTCCCGGCCGCGCTGCCGCTCGCGGCGGCGCTCGACGGCGGGGCGCTGGGTCTCCATCCGGTGGTCCTCGCCGCGCCGGCCGAGCATCTCGGCGCCGGCCGCCATGGTGGGCTCCCAGTCGAAGACGACCGCGTTCTCGTCGGGGCCGATGATGACGGTGTCGCCCTCCTTGGCGCCGATCTTCCACAGCTCCTGCTCGACGCCGAGCCGGGCCAGCCGGTCGGCGAGGTAGCCGACCGCCTCGTCGTTGGCGAAGTCGGTCTGCCGGACCCAGCGTTCGGGCTTGCCGCCGCGGATCCGGTAGGCGCCGTCCTCCTCCTCGATGGTGAAGCCGGCGTCGTCGACGGCGGTGGGCCGCAGGACGATCCGGGTGTTCTCCTGGACGGGCTTGGCGGCGCGCGCGGTGGCGACGATCTCGGCCAGCGCGTAGGAGAGTTCGCGCAGGCCCTTGTGGGCGAGCGCGGAGACCTCGAAGACCCGGTAGCCGCGCTCCTCCAGCGAGGCGCGGGTCAGGTCGGCGATGTCCTGGCCGTCCGGGACGTCGATCTTGTTGAGCGCGACCAGTCGCGGCCGGTCCTCCAGGCCGCCGTACTGGGCGAGTTCGTCCTCGATGGTCTCCAGGTCGGTGAGCGGGTCGCGGCCCGGCTCCAGGGTGGCGCAGTCCAGCACGTGCACCAGCACCTCGCAGCGCTCGACGTGCCGCAGGAACTCCAGGCCGAGGCCGCGGCCCTGGCTGGCGCCGGGGATCAGGCCGGGCACGTCGGCGATCGTGTAAACGGTCTCGCCGGCGGTGACCACGCCGAGGTTGGGGACGAGGGTGGTGAACGGGTAGTCGGCGATCTTCGGCTTCGCGGCGGAGAGCACCGAGATCAGCGAGGACTTGCCGGCGCTCGGGTAGCCGACCAGCGCGACGTCGGCGACGGACTTCAGCTCCATCACGATGTCGCGGGCCTCGCCGGGCTCGCCGAGCAGCGCGAAGCCGGGGGCCTTGCGGCGGGCGGAGGCCAGCGCCGCGTTGCCCAGTCCGCCGCGGCCGCCCTGGGCGGCGACGAAGCTGGTGCCGTGACCGACCAGGTCGGCCAGCACGTTGCCCTGGCGGTCGAGCACCACGGTGCCGTCCGGGACGGGCAGCACGATGTCCGGGCCGAGCGCGCCGGTGCGGTGGCCGCCGGCGCCGGGCTTGCCGTTGGTGGCCTTGCGCTTGGGCGAGTGGTGGTACTCGAGCAGGGTGGTGACCTGCGAGTCGACGACCAGGATCACCGAGCCGCCCTCGCCGCCGTTGCCCCCGTCGGGGCCTCCCAGCGGCTTGAACTTCTCCCGGTGCACGGAGGCGCAGCCGTGGCCTCCGTTACCCGCGGCGACGTGCAGTTCGACGCGGTCCACGAAGGTGGTCATGAGGGGTGCCTCCAGTGCGAAGAAACGAGGTTGTCCTGCGGTAAAGCGGAAGGGTGGGCCCGGATCATCCCGGCCCACCCTTCACAGCGAGTCTGTACGGACTCAGGCCTCGACGGCCACGATGTTGACGACCTTGCGGCCGCGACGGTTGCCGAACTGCACGGCACCGGCGGTCAGCGCGAACAGGGTGTCGTCGCCGCCACGGCCGACGTTCGCACCCGGGTGGAAGTGGGTGCCGCGCTGGCGGACGATGATCTCGCCGGCGGAGACGACCTGACCGCCGAAGCGCTTCACGCCGAGGCGCTGGGCGTTCGAGTCACGACCGTTGCGAGTGGAACTCGCACCCTTCTTGTGTGCCATCTGGCTATCCCCTTTCTAGGAAAGACCGCAGGAAGTGGTTACTTGCTGACCGAGTCGATGCTGGTGATGCGCACCGCGGTGTGCTTCTGGCGGTGGCCCTGACGACGGCGGTAGCCGGTCTTGTTCTTGTAGCGCAGGATGACGATCTTGTCGCCCTTGGTCTGGTCGACAACCTCGGCGTGGGCCTTCACGCCGCCGAGCACCCACGGGTCGGAGGTGATGGACTCACCGTCGACGACGAGGATGGTCGAGAGCTCCACCGAGTCACCCGGCTTGGCGTCGATACGGTCGATCTCCAGCACGTCGCCGACGGCGACCTTGTGCTGGCGGCCGCCGGCGCGAACGATCGCGTACATGCGGTACCTGCTTTCCTAACTCGGTCGGAACTCCGGATGCCAGCCGCCTGGGTATGGACACAAGCGGGCCTCCCCCGGAGAGCGCCGGAAGCGGCGTCCACCCGGGAGGTGAGGTGCTCTGGAGCGTGGCGTCAACACGCCGATGGTCAAGAATACGGACCAGTCCATCCGAAGACAAACCGGGACGTGCGAGGGGGCCGGGAGCGCCGCCGAAGCGGTGCTCCCGGCCCCCTCGGGCTCACTCCGCGGCGCCGTCGCCCTCGGCGGCCGCGGCCTTCTTGGCCGCCGCGCCGGTCCGCTTGGTGGCGGTCTTCTTCGTCGCGGTCTTCTTGGCGGCCGCGGCGGTGGTGGTCTTCTTCGCCGCGGTCTTCTTGGCCGCCGTGGTCTTCTTGGCGGCGGTCTTGGTCGCGGTCTTCCGGGCGGCCCGCTTCTTCGGCGCGGCCTCCTCGGCCGGGGCCTCGGCGGCCTGCTCGGTGTCGACCTCGACGGCGACCTCGGCTCCGGGCTCCACCGCGGCGACGGCCTCGGCCGCCACCTCCGCGGCGGTCCCGGCGACCTCGACGGCCGACTGCTGCTCGGCGGCCGACTTCTCGGCGGCGCTCAGCGCGGCCTCCATCGCGGCCTCGGCGCGGGCCTGCAGCACCACGATCTCGGCCTCGCCGGACGCTCCGGCCGGGGCGGTGGCCTTGCGCACCGCGCGGCGCCGGGTGCGGCCACCTGCCGCGGGGGCGGCCGGCGGGATCTCCACCAGGCTGGGCTTCTCCTCGGCGACCGGCGCGGCGGCCGGCTCGACGACGACCTCGGCCTCGGCGGCCTCCACCGGGGCGGCCTCCTCGACGACCTCGACGTCGGCGAGCTCCTCGATCGGCTCCAGCTCGTCCACCACGTCGAGGACGGCCTCGGCGGCGGCCTCGACGGCCTCGGTGCCGCTCTCGACCGCGTCCGCCTCGGCGGTCCCGGCCCCGCCGCGGCCCCGGCGGCGGCGCTTGCCGCCGCCCTCGCCCGCGGCGGCCGCGGGCGAGGTGTGCGAGCCGTGGTTGTGACCGGGCTGGTCCATGTGGACGATCACGCCGCGGCCGTTGCAGTGCACGCAGGGCTCGGAGAAGGACTCCAGCAGGCCCTGGCCGACCCGCTTGCGGGTCATCTGGACCAGGCCGAGCGAGGTGACCTCGGCCACCTGGTGCTTGGTCCGGTCACGGCCCAGGCACTCCAGCAGGCGGCGCAGCACCAGGTCCCGGTTGGACTCCAGCACCATGTCGATGAAGTCGATCACGATGATGCCGCCGAGGTCGCGCAGCCGCAGCTGGCGGACGATCTCCTCGGCCGCCTCGATGTTGTTGCGGGTGACGGTCTCTTCCAGGTTGCCGCCCTGGCCGACGAACTTGCCGGTGTTGACGTCGACGACGACCATCGCCTCGGTCCGGTCGATCACCAGCGAACCGCCGGAGGGCAGCCAGACCTTGCGGTCCAGCGCCTTCATCAGCTGCTCGTCGATCCGGTAGGTGGCGAACACGTCGACGTCCGAGGTCCACTTCTGCAGGCGCTCGGTGAGGTCGGGGGCGACGTTGGAGACGTAGTCGTGGATGGTGCTCCAGGCGTCGGCGCCGCTGACGATGACCTTGGTGAAGTCCTCGTTGAAGATGTCGCGGACCACCCGGACCGTCATGTCGGGCTCGCCGTAGAGCAGCGCCGGGGCGTTGCCGGTGGCGGCCTTCTTCTGGATCTCCTCCCACTGCTGCTGGAGGCGCTGGACGTCGCGGGTGAGCTCCTCCTCGGAGGCGCCCTCGGCGGCGGTGCGGACGATCACGCCCGCGTCGTCCGGGACGATCTTCTTGAGGATCTGCTTGAGGCGGGCCCGCTCGTTCTCCGGCAGCTTGCGGGAGATGCCGGTCATCGAGCCCTCGGGCACGTACACCAGGTAGCGGCCGGGCAGCGAGATCTGGCTGGTCAGCCGGGCGCCCTTGTGGCCGATCGGGTCCTTGGAGACCTGCACCAGCACGGACTGGCCGGACTTCAGCACCGACTCGATCCGGCGCGAGCCGCCGTGGCCGCCGAGCGCGCCGAAGTTGACCTCGCCCGCGTACAGCACGGCGTTGCGGCCCTTGCCGATGTCGACGAACGCGGCCTCCATCGACGGCAGCACGTTCTGCACCTTGCCCAGGTACACGTTGCCGACGTACGAGGTGGCCTGCTCCTTGTTGACGTAGTGCTCGACCAGCACGCCGTCCTCGAGCACGCCGATCTGGGTGCGGGCGCCGTTCTGACGGACCACCATGACCCGCTCGACGGACTCGCGGCGGGCCAGGAACTCGGCCTCGGTGATGATCGGGACCCGGCGGCGGCCCAGCTCGCGGCCCTCGCGGCGGCGCTGCTTCTTGGCCTCCAGGCGGGTGGAGCCCTTGATCGACTGCACCTCGTCCGGGTCGAACGCGGGCTCGGCCGAGCGGCGGCGCGGCTCGCGCACCTTCACCACGGTGCGCACGCCGTCCTCGGTGGTCTCGGCCTGGTCGGCACCACCCTCGCCACTGCGACGGCGGCGGCGACGGCGGCGGCGCGAGGAGGACAGGCCGGCGGCCAGGTCGTCGTCCTGGTCGTCCTCGGCCTCGTCGTGCTCGTCGGCCTCCTCGTGGGAGGCGTCCTCGGTCTCGGCGGTCTCGGCCTCGACCGTCTCGGGCGCGTCCTCGGCCTCACCGCGGCGGCGGCGACGGCCACCGCGACGGCGGCGGCGGGACGGGCGGTCGTCCTCCCACTCGGCGTCCTGCTCGGGGCCGGCGGCGGGCGCCTCGACCTCGGCGGGGGCCTCGACGGCGGGCGCGGCCGGGGCGGCGGCCTTCGCGGGCTGCGGGGCGGCCTTCGCGGGCTTGGCCGGCTGCTGGACGCGCACCGCGGTGCGGACCCGGCGGCGGCGGCCGACGCCGCTGTACTCGAACTCGTCCTCGCCGGCGGCCGGCTGCTCGGGCTCGGCCGCGGCGGCCGGGGCCGGCTCGGCGGCCTTGGTGGCCTTGGCGGCGGCCGGCGCGGGGGCGGCGGGCGCGGTGTAGGGCGCGGGCTCCTGGAAGACCGGCGCCTGGAAGATCGCGGTGGACGGGCGGACCGCCCGGCGGCGGGCCCGCGGCGGCTCGGCCTCGACGACCGGCTCGGGCTCGGCGACGGCCTCGACCGGGGCCTCGGTCTCCGGCTCCTCCTCGACGGCCTCGGCGACCGGCTCGGGCTCGGCGGCGGGCTCCTCGGCCGCCACCGGCGACTGCACCGGCGCGGAGGCGCGCTTGCGGGTGCGGCGGGCCCGGGCGGGCTTCTCCTCGGCGGCCGGCTCGGCGGCAGCGGGGGCCTCGGCGGCGGGCGCGGGCTCGGCGACGGCCTCGGCCGGGGCCTCGACGGCCTCCGGCGCACCGGCGGGCGCCTCGACCCGCTTGCGGGTGCGGCGGGCCCGGACGGGCTTCTCCTCGGCGGCCGGCTCGGCGGCGGGCGCCTCGGGCGCGGCCTCGGCCGCAGCGGCCTCCGGCGCACCGGCCGGGGCCTCGACCCGCTTGCGGGTGCGGCGGGCCCGGACGGGCTTCTCCGCGACCGGCTCGGCGGCCGGCTCCACCACCGGCTCGGCGGCCGGAGCGGCGCTCTCGGCCGCGACCACGGTCTCGGCGCCCTCGCTCGCGGCCCCCTGCGGGGAGCCCGCCGGGCGGGAGACCGCCCGGCGGCGGCGCCGCGGCGGGGCCGCGGAGGCGCCGTCGGCGCCGTTGTTGTCGTTGTGGTCGGCCGCAGCGGGCTGCGGTTCGGTGTTTTCGAGCATGCGGGTGTGTCTCCCGTCAGGCCCCCGGGCTCCGCATCCGGGCACGACGCTCCACCGCAATTCACCAGCCGGACGCCGCTTCGGGCGGTCCGGCTCCCACGGTGCCGTCGTGCGGACGCGAGGCCGCACAGGGGCTCGTAGTCTCGCTCGACCTCCCGCGGGGCGCGGGGGGTCGAAAAGTCTTCTGGTCTGACCAGTCTTCTCAGTTTTCAAGGGCCGGGCCGAGGGGGTGGCCGGGCCTGCGCGCGACGACGCTCGCTCCCCTGGGGAGCCGCGGGGGCCGGGGAGCCGCAGGCCCGGAGTTCTCTCCGTGCCTGCGCTCCCGCCCACTCGGCGGACGGCGGTTGCGCGCGGCGGGGCGGCCTACCGGCCGACCTCGGCCGCGGCGCGGTCGAGCGCCAGCGGGTCGGTCACCGTGCCGGTCTGCTCGTCGAGCGGCCCCTGCGCCAGCCTGGTCACCTCTGCGGGGACCGGCGGCGCGAGGTCGGCCGTCGAACGGAGACCGGACAATACGTCGTCGGGTCGTACGGCGGGTGTGGCGTGTCGTACTACCAGGCGCAGTATCGCACAGGGAGCACCCGGACGAACATCGTCCGCACCGTCCGTGGCCGTGTTGTCACCGATCCCGACCAGGGCGGAGCCCTCGGGGACGATTTCCATCGCGGCGACGGCGGAGCGCGCGTCGAAGGTGCGCAGGCCGTTCTTGGTCATCCGCTGGACCTCGACCGCCTCGGCGGCCAGGAACGCGGCGGCGGCCTTGCCGGCCTCGGCGGGCTCCACGCCGGGCAGGCGCAGCAGCCACTCGGAGGCTTCCAGCCGCTCCACGAAGTTGCTCGTGGCGACCTCGACGGCGTCGGTGACGTCCAGGCCGGGCGGCAGCGACGCGTCCAGCTGGCGGCGCAGCGCCTCGGGGTCGCGGTGCTCGGCGAGGCCGATCTCCAGGTACTCGGCCTCGCTGGCGGTGCCGGTCGGGGCGGCGTTCGCGTAGGAGACCTTGGGGTGCGGGGTGAAGCCCGCGGAGTAGGCCATCGGGACGGCCGAGCGGCGGAGCGCGCGCTCGAACGCCCGCTGGAAGTCCCGGTGGCTGGTGAAGCGCAGACGGCCGCGCTTGGTGTAGCGGAGACGGATGCGCTGCACCGTCGGCGCGGGCGGCGGACCGTCGGGCGTGCGGCGTGCCAGGGGGCTCAGTCCTTCGTCAGTTGTCCCCGTCCGGCCTCGCACCGCGTGCGGCTCCGGCCGGACCTTGTCCTCACCTAGGGTACGCGGTGCGTCAGCCCAGCAGTGTCCGCCGTACCTCCCGGGCCACCCGGCGGATCTCCGCCTTGACGGGCCACCAGACGTCGCGGCGCACCCAGCGGCACGGGGCGACCACGGTGAAGCGCCAGATCCGGCCGCCGAGCCGCCAGGCCCAGAGGAACGCCAGCCCGAGCGCGCGCAGCACCGGGAAGAGCACCGGCCGCCACAGCCCGTGGTAGAACGCCTTGCCGAGCGGCACCAGCACCCACCGCCAGCAGGCCCGGAGCGGCACCGCGACCAGGTAGTACGCCAGCCGGGCGACCACCTTGCCGAACCCGACCGCGAGGTACGCCGCGCCGCGGCCGATCGGGGCCAGCACGTAGCGCCACAGCGCCTCCAGCGAGGGCAGCAGCACCCACTCCCACAGCCAGGTCAGCGGCACCACCACCAGCCAGTGCCACAGCCAGCCGACCGGGACGACCACCAGCGGCCGCAGCACCCACCGCCAGAGCATCCGCAGCGGCCACAGCAGCACCTTGTCGACCAGCCAGCCGATCCCGCGGGCGATCAGCACCACGAGTTCCCACAGCAGCCGCAGCGGCACCACGACCGCCACCACCACCGGCCGCACCACCGCGACCAGACATCCCCCGCCCTGTTGCGGCTGTCCCTGCTGCTGAGCCATCGTCACTCCCCGTAAACCGATCAGCCGATGGTAATACCCGAGCAAAGAGCCCCCACCACGGGGTCGTGGCGGGGGCCCGGGGGTGAGGGTGCGTCAGCTGTTGACGACCGTCAAGGGGAGCAGCTTCTTGCCGGTCGGACCGACCTGGATGTGGGTGTCCATCTGCGGACAGACACCGCAGTCGAAGCACGGGGTCCAGCGGCAGTCCTCGACCTCGACCTCCTCCAGGGCGTCCTGCCAGTCCTCCCAGAGCCAGTCCTTGTCGAGGCCGCTGTCCAGGTGGTCCCAGGGCAGCACCTCCTCGTAGGAGCGCTCGCGGGTGGTGTACCAGTCGACGTCGACGCCGGTGCCGGACAGGCCCTTCTCGGCGGAGGCGATCCAGCGGTCGTAGGAGAAGTGCTCGCGCCAGCCGTCGAAGCGGCCGCCGTCCTCGTAGACGGCCCGGATGACGGCGCCGATCCGGCGGTCGCCGCGGGAGAGCAGGCCCTCGATGATGCCGGGCTTGCCGTCGTGGTAGCGGAAGCCGATGTTCTTGCCGAACTTGCGGTCGCCGCGGATCGAGTCGCGCAGCTTGGTCAGGCGCGCGTCGGTGTCCTCGGCGGACAGCTGCGGGGCCCACTGGAAGGGGGTGTGCGGCTTGGGCACGAAGCCGCCGATCGAGACCGTGCAGCGGATGTCGTTGGTGCCGGTGACCTCGCGGCCCTTGGCGATGACGTTCTTCGCCATCTCGCCGATCTGGAGGACGTCCTCGTCGGTCTCGGTGGGCAGGCCGCACATGAAGTACAGCTTCACCTGGCGCCAGCCGTTGCCGTACGCGGTGGCCACCGTGTTGATGAGGTCCTCCTCGGACACCATCTTGTTGATGACCTTGCGGATCCGCTCGGAGCCGCCCTCGGGGGCGAAGGTGAGGCCGGAGCGGCGGCCGTTGCGGGAGAGCTCGTTGGCCAGGTCGATGTTGAAGGCGTCGACCCGGGTGGAGGGCAGCGAGAGGCCGACCTTGTCCTCGGCGTAGCGGTCGGCCAGGCCCTTGGTGATGTCGGCGATCTCGGAGTGGTCGGCGGAGGAGAGCGAGAGCAGGCCGACCTCCTCGAAGCCGGTGGCCTTCAGGCCCTTCTCCACCATCTCGCCGATGCCGGTGATGCTTCGCTCCCGCACGGGGCGCGTGATCATGCCGGCCTGGCAGAAGCGGCAGCCGCGGGTGCAGCCGCGGAAGATCTCCACCGACATCCGCTCGTGCACGGTCTCGGCGAGCGGGACGAGCGGCTGCTTGGGGTAGGGCCACTCGTCGAGGTCCATCACGGTGTGCTTGGAGACCCGCCACGGCACGCCGGGCCGGTTCGGGACCACGCGCGCGATCCGGCCGTCGGCCAGGTACTCGACGTCGTAGAACCGCGGGATGTACACCCCGCCGGTCTTCGCCAGGCGCAGCAGCAGTTCGTCGCGGCCGCCGGGGCGGCCCTCGGCCTTCCAGGCCCGGACGATGTCGGTGATGTCGAGCACGGCCTGCTCGCCGTCGCCGATCACGGCGGCGTCGATGAAGTCGGCGATCGGCTCGGGGTTGAACGCGGCGTGGCCGCCCGCGAGGACGACCGGGTCGTCCATGGTGCGGTCGGCGGCGTTCAGCGGGATGCCGGCCAGGTCGAGCGCGGTCAGCATGTTGGTGTAGCCGAGCTCGGTGGAGAACGACAGGCCGAACACGTCGAACGCCTTGATCGGGCGGTGCGCGTCGACCGTGAACTGCGGGACGCCGTGCTCGCGCATCAGCGCTTCCAGGTCCGGCCAGACGCTGTAGCTGCGCTCGGCGAGGACGCCCTCGCGCTCGTTCAGCACCTCGTAGAGGATCATGGTGCCCTGGTTGGGCAGTCCGACCTCGTAGGCGTCGGGGTACATCAGCGCCCAGCGGACGTCGCAGGCGTCCCAGTCCTTGACGGTCGAGTTGAGCTCGCCACCGACGTACTGGATCGGCTTCTGGACGTGCGGGAGGAGGGCCTCCAGGCGTGGGAAGACCGATTCGACAGTCATGTGCGAGGACCTTTACGGCAGAAAAAGCAGTGACCCTTCAGGGTAGCCGAGCCCCGAGGGTCACTGTTTCCACGCCTGCGGTCGGCGCTAGATCCCTATCGGCCGCTGCGAGCGCACCGACTGCAGCAGGCCCACCGCGATCCAGACCGCGAACATCGAGGAGCCGCCGTAGGAGACGAACGGCAGCGGGATGCCCGCGACCGGCATGATGCCGAGGTTCATGCCGATGTTCTCGAACGCCTGGAAGGCGAACCAGGTGACCGCGCCGGCCGCCAGGATCGTCCCGTACAGGTCGCTGGCCTGGCGCGCTATCCGGCAGGCGCGCCACAGGATGACGCCGAGCAGGCCGATCATCACCAGGCCGCCGACGAAACCGAGTTCCTCGCCGGCCACGCTGAACACGAAGTCGGTCTGCTGCTCGGGGACGAACTGGCCGGTGGTCTGGGTGCCGTGGAACAGGCCCATGCCGGTCAGGCCACCGGAGCCGATCGCGATCCGGGCCTGCGCGGTGTTGTAGCCGACGCCGGACGGGTCGAGCGCCGGGTTGGCGAAGGCCGCGAAGCGGTCGATCTGGTACTGGCTGAGGATGCCGAGCTTCCAGACCGCCAGCGCCCCGGCGGTGCCGCCGGCCAGCAGGCCGATCACCCAGCGGTTGGCGGCGCCGGAGGCCAGCAGCACGCCGAGCATGGTGACCACCATGACCATCACCGAGCCGAGGTCCGGCATCAGCAGGACCACGGCCATCGGGAAGCCCGCCACCGCGAGCGCCTGCAGCACGCTGCGGGTGGGCGGGTTCTCCCGCTCGCCGGTGTCCACCCGGGAGGACAGCACCACGGCCATCCCGAGCACGATCGCCAGCTTGGCGAACTCGGCGGGCTGGATGGAGAAGCCGCCGCCGAACTGGATCCAGGAGTGCGCGCCGTTGATGGTCGAGCCGAGCGGGCTGAGCACCGCGAACAGCATCAGGATCACGGCGAGGTAGATGAACGGCACCGCGGTGCGCAGCCGGCGGGTGCCGAGCACGATCACCGCCGCGCACAGGCCGATGCCGATCAGCAGGTTGGTCAGGTGCCGGTACAGGAAGTACTGCGGGTCGCCGTGGGTCAGCGAGTCCCGGCCGCGGGTGGCCGACCAGACCAGCAGCGAGCCGATCAGGGAGAGCGCCAGCGCCGCCAGGATCATGATCCAGTCGAGCCGCCGCAGCGGGGAGTCCTTGGCCAGCGCCCGGGCCAGCGAGGACTTCCGGGGTCCGAAGCGGAAGGAGCCGTAGGAGTCGTACGGGGTCATGCCCGGCCCCTTCCGTACCCGCCGCCGCGGGTGGGTTCGACGGCGGCCAGCAGCACGCCGGCGGGCTGGACGGCCCGGGTCGGCGGGGCCGGGTCCAGGAAGGTCGCGCCCGGCTCGTAGCTGAAGGTGGTGGGGACGATCGCGGTGCCGTCCGGGTTGAACTTGGGCAGTTCGGCCTGCGGCTTGGGCAGCAGGGCCTTGGAGTTGTCGATGTTGCCCTTGTCGTCGACGCCGTACAGCGCCTGGTAGATCCGGCGCACCGAGTCGCCGGAGCCGCCGGAGCCGGTGCCGCCCTGACTGATCGTCATGACCACCGCGTAGTCGCCGCTGTAGGTGGTCAGCCAGGAGGTGGTCTGCTTGCCGGCGACCTCGGCGGTGCCGGTCTTGGCGTGCAGCTCGATCTTGCCCTGCGGCCAGCCGGAGCCGGTGAACTTCCAGGCCGCGGTGCCGGAGGTGATGACGCCGGCGGTGGCCTGGTCGATGTACTGCAGGAGCTTGCCCTGGGCCGGGATCTTGCCGTCCTCGTGCGGGGCGATGTCGCGCACCAGGCTGCCGTCGGGGCTGACCACGGCCTTGCCGATGGTGGGCCGGTACAGCGTGCCACCGTTGGCCAGCGCCGAGTAGATCCGGGCCATCTGCAGCGGGGTGACCAGGGTGTCGCCCTGGCCGATGGCGAAGTTGACCATGTCACCGGCGCGCATCTGGTTGCCGTCGGCGCAGTTCTCGCGGGCGATCTCGTCGGCGTACTCGTGGCCGCCCTTGGCCGCCTGGTCGCACCAGGAGGTCTTCATCGCGTCGTAGTACGACTGCTTCCACTGCCGGTCGGGGACGCGCCCGGCCACCTCGCCGGGCAGGTCGATGCCGGTCTTGGCGCCGAGGCCGAACTCGTGGGCGGTCTTGAAGAACCAGTCCTGGGCGTCCTTCTTGGGCTTGAGGCCGCCGTCCTTCATCCACTGGTCGTAGGCCAGGCCGTAGAACACGGTGTCGCAGGAGACCTCGAGCGCCTTCTCCAGCGAGATGTCGCCGAAGCTCTCGGACTCGAAGTTCTTGAACTCGCGGCCGCCGATGGTCAGCGACTTCGGGCACGGGTAGTGCCCGTTGAGGTCGTAGCCGGCCTGCACGGCGGCGGTGGTGGAGATCACCTTGAAGGTCGAGCCGGGGGCGGACTGACCCTGTATGGCCCGGTTGATCAGCGGGTAGTTGGAGTCCTTGCTGTTCAGCGCCTCGTAGTCCTTGGCGGAGATGCCGCCGACCCACAGGTTGGGGTCGTAGGTGGGGGCGCTGGCCATCGCCACGATCCGGCCGGTGTGCACGTCCATCACGACGGCCGCGCCGGAGTCGGCGATGTAGTTCCGGCTGGTCTCCTTGTCGTACTGGGTGCGGGCCTCGACCATGGCCTGGTTCAGCTGGTCCTCGACCACCTTCTGCACCCGGGCGTCGATCGAGGTGACCAGGTTGTTGCCGGACTGCGCGGGGGTGGTGCCGGCGCTGCCGATCACCCGGCCGAGGTTGTCGACCTCCAGCCGGTCGACGCCGGTGGTGCCGCGCAGGTCGTCGTCGTACACCGACTCCAGGCCGGCCCGGCCGATCTGGTCGGAGGGCAGCCGGCGCTCCCGGCCGGTCTTGTCGGCGCTCTTGGTGACCTCGTCGTCGGTGACCGGCGAGAGGTAGCCGAGGATCTGGGCGGCGCTGGCGCCCTCCGCGTTGGTGTAGCGGCGCAGCGCGGTGGGCTGGGCGGTGACGCCGGGGAAGTCCTCGCGGCGCTCCATTATCTGCATCGCCTGCTGGGTGGTGGCCTGCTGGGTGACCGGGATCGGCTGGTACGGGGAGCCGTTCCAGCACGGCTGCGGCGTCTTGGCGTCGCACAGCCGGACCTTGTTCTTCACGTCGTCGGCCGGGACGCCCAGCACGTCGGCGAGCCGGGTCAGCACCGCCTTGCCGTGGTCCTTCTGCTGGAGCAGCGCGGTGCGGGAGACCGACACCACCAGCTTGGTCTCGTTGCCGGCCAGGATCCGGCCGGAGGCGTCCAGGATCTCGCCGCGGACGGCGGGCTCCACCACCTCGCGGATGTGGTTGCCCTGGGCCTTCTCGGTGAACTCCTTGCCGTTGCGGATCTGCAGGTACCACAGCCGCCCGCCGAGGGTGGCCAGCAGCGACAGGACCAGCACCTGCAGGACGACCAGCCGGATCGTCACCCGGCGGGTCCGTCCGGTCTCGGGGATGTTGCTCACGTGCGCGGACTCCGTCCCGGCTCAGGGGCGCTTGGCGAGGCCGAGCGCGCGCTTCTTCTTGTAGGGGGTGGCGGAGGGCTCGCGGGTGGTCCGGTAGCGGGCCAGCGCGCCGAGGCCGGAGCCGCCGTCCGCGCCGCGCTCGGTCTCGTTGACCACCCGGTCGCCGTCGAAGCGGCGGGCCAGCAGCATCACCAGCGGCACCGTGAACGGGGCCAGCAGCACGTCGTACAGCAGGGCGCTGAAGACCAGGCCGGTCAGGCCGACGTGCCGGGCCGCGGTGTCGCCGACCAGCGCGCCCACCGTCGCGTACAGCAGGGTGGAGAGCACCGCGGCGACCGCCACCACGCCCAGCGCGGACAGCGCCGAGCGCTGCCGGCCGCCCTCCGGCCTGAGCAGTCCGGCGCCGTAGCCGACCAGGCAGAGCACCAGCGCGTACCGGCCGACCGCGTGGTCGGACGGCGGGGCGAGGTCGGCCAGCAGGCCGGCGCAGAAGCCGACCAGGCAGCCGCCCGTCGGGCCGTAGACCAGGGCCAGGCCGACCACCACCAGCATCAGCAGGTCCGGGGTGGCGCCGGGCAGTTGGAGCCGGCCGAGGATGCTGACCTGGATCACCAGGGCCAGCACCAGCAGCACGGCGGACAGCAGGATCCGGTTGACGCGCGGCATCAGTTCCCCCCGGTGGTCGGCGGTACGGCGGCGATCGGCGCCTGCGGGTTGCCCGCGGCGCCGGCGGACGCGGCGGGCACCGGCGGCAGCACCGCGTCCCGCGGGTCGGTGCGCGGCGGGACGACCACCACGCCGACCAGGTCGAGCCGGGTGAACTGCACGTACGGCTCGACCAGGATGGTCTTGGTGAGCTGCCCGGGGGTGGCCTGCACCTCCTTGACGGTGCCGACCGGCACGCCGGGCACGAACGGGCGGCCGCTCTGCGAGCCGAAGGTGACCAGCCGGTCGCCGGCCTTCACCTGGGCCCGGCCGTTGAGCAGTTCGATCCGCATCGGCGAGGCGCCCTGCCCGGCCGCGAAGCCGATCTCGCCGCTGCCCTCCAGCCGGACGCCGGCGGTGAAGCCGGGGTCGGAGGCGAGCAGCACGGTGGCGGTGGTCGGGGCGACGGTGGTGATCCGGCCGACCAGGCCCTGTCCGTCGATGACGGTCATGTCGCGGGTCAGGCCGTCGTCGCTGCCGGCGTCGATGGTGATGGTCCAGGAGAAGCCCTGGGCCGCGCCGATCGCGATGACCTGGGCGGCCTTGACGGTGTAGCCGCCGGAGCCGGCCGTGCGCAGCATGTCGTCGAGCTGCTTGGTGCGGCCCGCCGCGGCGTCCGAGGAGGCCAGCTTCTGGCGCAGCTCGGTGTTCTCCCTGGTGATCTGGTCGAGCCGCTGCTGGTGGGTGCCGGCGTCGCGGATCGCCCGGATGTAGCCGGCGACCGGGTCGACCGCGCCGGCCGCGGCGTTCTCCACCGGGCCGAGCGCGGAGGCCGCGGCCCGGCGGGCGCCGCCGAGCGGTGAGTCCTGGCCGCCCTTGATGTCCACGGTGATCAGGGCGAAGGCCACCACCACCAGTAGGACCAGCAGTAGTCGACTCTCTCGGGTGTCCCTCACGGTGCCGCCGCCGCCCCTTCGTGCTGCCTGCCCATCGGCTCGGCTCGTTGTGTAGTTC
This sequence comes from Kitasatospora sp. NRRL B-11411, assembly GCF_000721345.1. Lineage (NCBI taxonomy): Bacteria > Bacillati > Actinomycetota > Actinomycetes > Kitasatosporales > Streptomycetaceae > Kitasatospora > Kitasatospora sp. NRRL B-11411. Next base: position 56,736 of record NZ_JOGH01000007.1, read on the forward strand.
GAATGGCCTTGCTCAACGACGCGGCTGGGCGTCCAGGACCTGCTGCAGCGCCTCGAACTCCTCGACGCACTTGCCCGCCCCCAGCGCCACCGAGTCCAGCGGGTTCTCCGCGATGTGCACCGGCATGCCGGTCTCCCGGCGCAGCCGCTCGTCCAGGCCGCGCAGCAGGGCGCCGCCGCCGGTGAGCACGATGCCGCGGTCCATCACGTCGCCCGCGAGCTCCGGCGGGCACTGGTCCAGCGTGGTCTTCACCGAGTCGATGATCGAGTTCACCGGCTCGTCGATGGCCTCGCGGACCTCGGCGGCCGAGATCACCACCGTCTTCGGCAGGCCGGAGACCAGGTCGCGGCCGCGGATCTCGGCGTGCTCGTCCTTCTCGCCCTCCAGGCCGAACGCGGAGCCGATCGACATCTTGATCTGCTCGGCGGAGCGCTCGCCCAGCAGCAGGCTGTACTCCTTCTTGATGTGCTGGACGATCGCGCTGTCCAGCTCGTCGCCCGCGACCCGCAGCGACTGCGCGGTGACGATCCCGCCGAGCGAGATCACCGCGACCTCGGTGGTGCCGCCGCCGATGTCGACCACCATGTTGCCGGTGGGCTCGTGCACGGGCAGGCCCGAGCCGATCGCCGCCGCCATCGGCTCCTCGATGATGTGCACCTGGCGGGCGCCGGCCTGCATGCTGGCCTCGACCACGGCGCGGCGCTCGACGCCGGTGATGCCGGAGGGGACGCAGACCACGACCCGCGGGCGGACCAGGTAGCGGCGGCGGTGGATCTTCATGATGAAGTACCGCAGCATCCGCTCGGTGATCTCGAAGTCGGCGATCACGCCGTCCTTGAGCGGACGGATGGCGACGATGTTGCCGGGGGTCCGGCCGATCATCTTCTTCGCCTCGGCGCCGACCGCCAGGATCCCGCCGGTGTTGGTGTTCACCGCCACCACCGAGGGCTCGTTCAGCACGATGCCCTTGCCCCGGACGTACACCAGCGTGTTCGCGGTGCCTAGGTCGATCGCCAGGTCCCGGCCGAGAAACGACAGGTTGTTCGCCATGGGATGTCGAGTGCCTTCCCGAGTTCGGATCAAGGGCGGGGAGCGGACCGACCGCGTGGGCCCGCGAGCGGGCTGACGTCGGCTGAGCAGCCGTTCCGTGCCCGTGAGTTGGGTCCATCGTAGTCACGCCGGTCAGCGCGGACGGCGGGTACGGCGTGCCGCCCATTCTCCGGGGGCGAATCGGCTTCTCCTGGCATTGGGACGCCGTGTCGGAGGGTAGGGTTCCGTGATTTGAGGATTAACGCTCGGAGGGAGCAACCCGGGCCGCCGTCCGGCCCCTGAACTGCGACTTCCCCCGAAACGGCGCCCCATGCCCGGTGCGGGCACGGGACACCGGATCGCTACCGGATCCTCACGCGTGCGCGGGGAAGAAGATCTTGATCTCGCGCTCGGCCGACTCCGCGGAGTCCGAGGCGTGGATCAGGTTCTCCCGGGTGATGGTCGCGTAGTCGCCGCGGATGGTGCCCGCGCCGGCCGCCAGCGGGTCGGTCGCACCGGCCAGCGCGCGGATGCCGGGGATGACGTTCTCGCCCTCGACGACCAGGGCGATCGACGGGCCGGAGGTCATGAAGCCCAGCAGCGGCTCGTAGAAGTCGCGGCCGACGTGCTCGGCGTAGTGCTGCTCCAGGGTCGCGCGGTCGAAGGTGCGCAGTTCCATCGCAGCGAACCGCCAGCCGGCCTTGCGCTCGATCCGGCTGATGATCTCGCCGGCCAGGCCGCGCTGCACGGCGTCGGGCTTGAGCAGGACGAGAGTGCGCTGGGACACGGTACGGCTCCTGAGGTGTTCGGTCGTGCCTGACTGTGCCCCCGACACTACCCCGGCCGTGGGGGCGCCCCGACGCCCAGTCCCACGTCAGGCCGGTCGGGCCGCGGCGGGCGCCGCTCCGGCGGCCGCCTCGGCGGCGGTCTCTGCGGCGGCCCGCTGGGCCTTGAGCACGTCGATCTTGCGTCCGTAGTGCACCGAGCACCACCACAGGCCGCCGAAGACCACGCCGAAGGCGTACATGGTCGGCAGCACCAGTCCGCCGGCCAGCACGGCCAGTTGCAGCGCCCAGCCGACGTACACCGCGCCGGGGCGGGTGATCACGCCGCAGAGCAGCACGCACAGCGCGATCGCCACCGCGCTGACCGCCCAGATGGTGCCGGTGCCGACGTCGGTGAGCTTCATCGCGACCAGGCCGGCGAACATGATCAGCAGGGCCTCGCCGATCAGGGTGGAGGAGCACAGGGTGCGCATCGGCGGTTACTTCCTTCCGAACAGCAGGCGCGCCTCGCCCACCGTGATGACGGAGCCGGTGACCAGGACGCCGGCGCCGCCGAGGTCCTCCTCCTCGGCCAGGGTGACGGCGGCGTCGATCGCGTCGTCCAGCCGCGGCTCGACCTGCACCCGGTCCTCGCCGAAGACCTCGACGGCGATCGCGGCCAGCCGGTCGACCGGCATCGCGCGGTGGGTGGAGTTCTGGGTGATCACGACCTCGGCGAGGATCGGCTCGAAGACCTCCAGCAGGCCGGTGACGTCCTTGTCGCCGCTGGTGGCGATCACGCCGACCAGCTTGGTGAAGCCGAACGCCTCGCCGATCGCGGCGGCGGCAGCCTGCGCGCCGTGCGGGTTGTGCGCGGCGTCCAGGATGACGGTGGGGCTGCGCCGGACCACCTCCAGCCGGCCCGGGGAGGAGACGCCGAACAGCGCCTGCCGGACCTTCTCCTCGTCCAGGTGCTCGGCGCCGCCCTGGCCGATGCCGAAGAACGCCTCGACGGCGGCCAGCGCCAGCGCGGCGTTCTGCGCCTGGTGGTCGCCGTGCAGCGGGAGGAACAGGTCCTGGTACTCGTGGCCGCCGAGGCCGCGCAGGGTGACCAGCTGGCCGCCGACCGCGACCTCGCGGCGCAGCACGCCGAACTCCATGCCCTCGCGGGCCACCGTGGCGTCCACCTCGACGGCGCGGCGCAGGATCGTCTCGGCCGCGTCCAGCTGCTGCTGGGCGACCACGGCGAGCGCGCCGGGCTTGACGATGCCGGACTTCTCGACCGCGATCTCGCCGGTGGTCTCCCCCAGCTTGTCGGTGTGGTCCAGGCCGATCGGGGTGATCACGGCGACCTGGGCGTCGATCACGTTGGTGGCGTCCCAGGAGCCGCCCATGCCGACCTCGACCACCGCGACGTCCACCGGGGCGTCGGCGAAGGCGGCGTACGCCATGCCGGTGAGCACCTCGAAGAAGGACATCGCCACCGGCTGGGCGGCGTCGACCATCCGCACGTAGGGCTCGATGTCCCGGTAGGTCTCGACGAACTTCTCGGGGGTGATCGGCGCGCCGTCCAGGCTGATCCGCTCGGTGACGGACTCCACGTGCGGGGAGGTGTAGCGGCCGGTGCGCAGTTCGAAGGCGCCCAGCAGCTGCTCGACCATCCGGGCGGTGGAGGTCTTGCCGTTGGTGCCGGTGATGTGGATCGAGGGGTAGGAGCGCTGCGGCTGGCCGAGGATGTCCATCAGCGCCTCGATCCGGTCGAGCGAGGGCTCCAGCTTGTTCTCCGGCCAGCGGGTGGCCAGTTCGGCCTCGACGGCGCGCAGTTCGGAGTCGGTGCCGCCGGCGTCGGCGGGACGGACGGTGTAGGGGTTGGGCTCGGCCTTGTCGCTCACCGGGCCAGTCTAAGGACTCCGCACGCCGGGGCCGGACGGCCGCCCCGGACCGCAGGCCCTCTTGACACCGGAATTGGTCTACTCCACCGTGTGAGTCGCTCCCCCGCTCCACGCTCGAAGCTCCCCGCACCGCAACCCCATCGACACTCCCCCACATGGAGATGGCATGCGTGCACCACAGCCCCAACCACAGCCGGGCCGACGCACCGGACGGGCCCTGCTCGCCGGACTGGTCGCGGCCTCCACCGGCCTGGCCGGCCTGCTGATGGCCGGTTCCGGCACGGCCACCGCCGGCGTCGCGCCCAACGTGGACGTGATCGCCAACGGCGACTTCTCGGCCGGCAACCACATCAGCCCGTGGACCTGCGGCCCGACCGTCACCGCGGTGAACAACGCCGCCACCGGCTGGGACCTGCAGGGCGCCCCGGCCGGCACCGACTACGCCAACTGCAGCCAGACCGTCACCGTGCTGCCGAACTCGACGTACACCCTGAGCGCCGTGGTGCAGGGCGGCTACGTGTTCGCGGGCGTCACCGGCACCGGCGGCACCGACCCGTCCACCTGGAGCTCCAACTCCGGCTGGAACACCCTGACCTCGACCTTCACCACCGGCGCGGCCACCACCTCGGTGTCGGTCTGGTTCCACGGCTGGTACGGGCAGGCGCCGTTCACCGTGGACAAGGTCTCGCTGGTCGGCCCGGGCACCGCCGCCAGCCCGTCGCCGTCCGCCACCAGCCCGTCGCCGACGGTCTCGGAGTCCAGCAGCCCGCCGGCCTCGCCGTCCCCGTCGCCGAGCACCTCCACCAGCACGCCTCCGCCGCCGCCGCGCAAGCACCTGCTGACCGGCTACTGGCAGGACTTCTACAACGGCGCGACGCCGCAGCGGATCAGTGACGTCCCGGCCGCGTACGACATCATCGCGGTGGCCTTCGCGGACGCCACCAGCACCCAGGGCGGGATCAGCTTCACCCTGGACCCGACCCTGTCGTCCAAGCTGAACGGCTACACCGACGCCCAGTTCAAGGCCGACATCGCGGCCAAGCGGGCGGCCGGCAAGAAGGTGATCATCTCGGTCGGCGGGCAGAACGGCACCGTCTCGGTGGCCAACTCCACCGCGGCGGCCAACTTCGCCGACTCGGCCTACAGCCTGATCCAGCAGTACGGTTTCGACGGGATCGACATCGACCTGGAGAACGGCGTCAACTCCACCTACATGGCGCAGGCGCTGCACACCCTGGCCGCCAAGGTCGGGTCCGGGTTCGTGCTGACCATGGCGCCGGAGACCATCGGCATGCAGTCCACCGGCGGCGAGTACTTCAAGCTGGCGCTGGCCACCAAGGACATCCTGACCATCGTCAACATGCAGTACTACAACAGCGGGGCGATGCTCGGCTGCGACGGCGGCGTGTACTCGCAGGGCACCGAGAACTTCCTCACCGGCCTGGCCTGCATCCAGCTCCAGGGCGGCCTGCGGCCCGACCAGGTCGGCCTGGGCGTGCCGGCCTCCACCAGCGCGGCGGGCGGCGGCTTCACCAGCCCGTCGGTGGTCAACGCGGCGCTGGACTGCCTGGCCTCCGGCACCAACTGCGGCAGCTTCGTCCCGCCGGCCAAGTGGCCGACCATCGGCGGCGCGATGACCTGGTCCACCAACTGGGACGCCACCGCGGGCAACCAGATCGCCAACACGGTCGGCGCGCACCTGCACGCGATGCCGTGACCTGACCCGCCGGGCGCGGCCCGGGGCGGCGACCCGCCGTCCCGGGCCGCGCAGTGACGATCCGTCAGTACGTCGCGCGGGGCAGCGGCAGCCGCCCCGCGTGCCGGCGGCGCAGTTCGGCGGCGATCTCCTCGGCCTCGCCCTCCGGCAGCAGCGGCAGCATCATCGCCACCGCCTGCACCAGGCCGCCGAGCAGGTAGGTGGTGTCGGGCGTGCCGGCCACCAGGGTGCGCACCTGGGCGACGTCGCCCGCGGCGACCGCCTCCAGCAGCAGGGCGGCGCCGGCCGCCTCCTCGTCCACCGGCACCTGCGCGGTCTCGTGCGGGGCGCGCCGGGCCAGGCCGCGCAGCACCCGGTCGGCGACCTCGGGGGCGTACGCCTTGCGGACCGCCTCGGCGGCGATCCACACCAGCAGGGTGGCCACCTCGCGCTCGACGTGCTCGGCCAGCAGCCGGTCCAGCTCGGTGTCGAAGGCGATCTGGTTTCCGTGCCGGAATGCCAGCAGCAGCGTCGCCGCCCGGGCCTTTGCCGCCTCCACCTCTTCCGCCGGAAGTTCGTCCGGAAGTTCGTCGGCCAACTCCCCGGTCGCCATCATGTGCGTGCCCTCCGTTCGTGCCCCGCCCGAATGGGAACTTCCGCCCACCGTACACATCCGGTGTGCAAAGGTCGCTGAACGCGCGGGGGTGGGCAGCGCAATGCATTCCAAATGGCGCGGGCCGCCAATTGCCGCGTAATGACGCCGAATAGGGGGTGCGTCATCAGTACCGCGACGCGCGGGCAAGGGAATTGACAGACCGCCGGGAACAACTCGGGAAAAGGCGGAGGGCCGCCGCCCCCGGGGGGAGCGACGGCCCTTCCTGACGTGCGGTCAGCCCTGCGGCAGCGCCGCGAGCTGGGCGGTGATCCGCTCGATGTCGGCCTCGGCGGCCGCCAGCCGGGTGCGGATCTTGGCGACCACCTCGTCCGGCGCCTTGGCCAGGAAGGCCTCGTTGCCGAGCTTGCCGTTGGCCTGCGCCTTCTCCTTCTCGGCCGCCGCCAAGTCCTTCTGCAGGCGCTTGCGTTCGGCCGGGACGTCGATGGTGCCGGACAGGTCGAGCTCGACCGTCGTACCGGCCACCGGCAGCGCGGCGGTGGCGTGGAAGCCCTCCTCCGGCTGCGTCAGGCGCAGCAGCGAGCGGATCGCGGCCTCGTGCGCCTCCAGCCGGTGGCCGGCCAACTCCAGCCGGGCCGGGACCTTCTGGGTGTCGCGCAGGTTCTGGTCGTTGCGGAAGCGGCGGATCTCGGTGACCACCTGCTGCAGCTGGGTGATCTCCGACTCGGCGTCGGCGTCCCGGTAGCCGGAGTCCTTCGGCCACTCGGCGACGACCACCGACTCGGCGCCGGTCAGCGCCGTCCACAGCGCGTCGGTGACGAACGGGACGATCGGGTGCAGCAGGCGCAGCGTCACGTCCAGCACCTCGCCGAGGACCCGGCGGGCGCGGTCGGCCTGCTCGCCGCCCTTGTTCAGCGTGGTCTTGGAGAGCTCGACGTACCAGTCGAAGACCTCGTCCCAGGCGAAGTGGAACAGCGCGTCGGAGACCTTGGCGAACTCGAAGTCCTCGTACAGCGCGTCGACTTCGGTGACCGTGGCGTTCAGCCGGGACAGGATCCAGCGGTCCGCGGCGGTGAGCTCCTCCGGCGCGGGCAGCGGGCCCTGGACGGTGGCGCCGTTCATCAGCGCGAACCGGGTGGCGTTCCAGATCTTGTTGCAGAAGTTCCGGGAGCCCTTGACCCAGTCCTCGCCGATCGGCACGTCGGCGCCGGGGTTGGCGCCGCGGGCCAGGGTGAAGCGGACGGCGTCGGCGCCGTAGGCGTCCATCCAGTCCAGCGGGTCGACCGCGTTGCCGGTGGACTTCGACATCTTCTTGCCGAACTGGTCGCGGACCAGGCCGGTCAGCGCGACCGTCTTGAACGGGATCTCGCCGTCCATCGCGTACAGGCCGAACATCATCATCCGGGCGACCCAGAAGAAGATGATGTCGTGGCCGGTCAGCAGCACGTCGGTCGGGTAGAACTTCTCCAGGTCCGGGGTCTTCTCCGGCCAGCCGAGGGTGGAGAACGGCCACAGGCCGGAGGAGAACCAGGTGTCCAGGACGTCCGGGTCCTGGGTCCAGCCCTCGCCGGCGGGCGGCTGCTCGTCCGGTCCGACGCAGACGACCTCGCCGTCCGGGCCGTACCAGACCGGGATCCGGTGGCCCCACCAGAGCTGGCGCGAGATGCACCAGTCGTGCATGTTGTCGACCCAGTCGAAGTAGCGGCGCTCCAGCTCCTTCGGGTGGATCTGCACCCGGCCGTCCCGGACGGCGTCGCCCGCGGCCTTGGCCAGCGGCTCGACCTTGACCCACCACTGCAGCGACAGCCGCGGCTCGACCACGGTCTTGCAGCGCGAGCAGTGGCCGACGGCGTGGTCGTAGGGGCGCTTCTCGGCGACGATGCGCCCCTGCTCGCGCAGCGCGCCGACCACGGCGGCCCGCGCGTCCAGCCGGTCCAGGCCGAGGAACGGGCCGTGCACCGTGATGGCGCCGCGCTCGTCCATCACCGTCAGGTTCGGCAGGTCGTGGCGCTGGCCGATGGCGAAGTCGTTCGGGTCGTGCGCGGGCGTCACCTTGACGGCGCCGGTGCCGAACTCCGGGTCGACGTGCTCGTCGGCGACGACCGGGATCTCCCGGTCCGTCAGCGGCAGCTTGACCGTCCGGCCGACCAGGTGCGCGTAGCGCTCGTCGGTCGGGTGGACGGCGATCGCGGTGTCGCCCAGCAGGGTCTCGGCGCGGGTGGTGGCGACCACGATCGAGTCCTCGCCGTCGCCGTAGCGGATCGAGACCAGCTCGCCGGGGACGTCCTCGTGGTCGACCTCGACGTCGGAGAGCGCGGTCAGGCAGCGCGGGCACCAGTTGATGATGCGCTCGGCGCGGTAGATCAGGCCGTCGTCGAAGAGCTTCTTGAAGATGGTCTGGACGGCCTGGGAGAGGCCCTCGTCCATGGTGAAGCGCTCGCGCGACCAGTCCACGCCGTCGCCGAGGCGGCGCATCTGGCCGAGGATCCGGCCGCCGTAGTTCTCCTTCCACTCCCAGACCTTGTCGACGAAGGCCTCCCGGCCCAGGTCGTGCCGGGACAGGCCGGCCTCGGCGAGCTGCTGCTCCACCTTGTTCTGGGTGGCGATGCCCGCGTGGTCCATGCCGGGGAGCCAGAGCGCCTCGAAGCCGAGCATCCGCTTGCGGCGGGTCAGCGCGTCCATCAGCGTGTGCTGGAAGGCGTGGCCCAGGTGCAGCGCGCCGGTGACGTTCGGGGGCGGGATGACGATGGTGTACGCCGGCTTCTCGCTCTTCGCGTCGGCCGTGAAGTAACCGCGCTCCACCCAGCGCTCGTACAGCTCGCCCTCTACCTCGGCCGGGGCGTAGGTCGTCGGGAGGGTGGCTGCGTCGTCCCCGGCGTGGGAGCTCACGGGGCGCTGGTTCGTCGTGTCGGTCACGACGAACAGTTTACGGAAGGCGGGACCGCGGTTACGAACCGATTGTGTCCGGACCACTCGGGCGCGGTGGGGGGGCCGTACGATAGCGTGCCGCATACTCGACCACTCAACCGACCACAGGGCCGCGCAACTCGTAAGCGGCGGGGGAGACGACGACGATGTACGGCCAGGGGCAGGGACCGCAGCAGTATCCGCAGGGGCAGCCGCAACAGCCTTACGGCGCTCCCCCGCCGCAGCCCGGCTACGGCCAGCCGCCGGCCTACGGCGCCCCCCAGCCGCCCGCGTACGGTGCCCCGCAGCAGCAGGCCCCCGGCTACGGCTACCCGCAGCAGCAGCCCCCGGCCCCGCAGCCCGGCTACGGCCAGCCGCCGCAGGCCCCCCAGCAGTGGGGCGCGCCCCAGCAGCCCGGCTACGGCGGCTACCCGCCGCCGCCCGCGCCGTCCAAGGGGAAGGGCGGCATCATCGCGCTGGTGGTCGTGCTGGGCGTGGTCGCGGTCGGCGGCGGTCTGTGGTGGGGGCTGAAGGGCGGCAGCGGCGGCGGTTCGGACACCGCCGGCAAGTACAAGCTCGCGGTGCAGGACAGCGTGGCCGGCTACACCAAGAAGTCGTCCAACGAGAAGGGCGAGCTGAAGGGCCTGGAGGCCATCGGCACCTTCGAGGGCTCGCTGAGCGTCACCTACCAGAAGAACACCACCGACCTGGCCAGCTTCGGCGGCAGTTGGGGCACCGTGAAGGACCCCGGCAAGGCGATGGACGCCCTGGTCGCCAAGATGAACGACGCGATGAACAGCTCGGACGAGTCCGGCGGCTCCGGCAGCGGCGGCAAGGCGGTCTGGAAGCAGAAGCTGACCGACGTCGACGCCAACGACCCCAAGGACTCCGGCAGCCAGCTGCGCTGCGGCTCCCTCGGCGCCGAGGGCGGCAGCTCCTCCGCCGCCGCGCAGAGCGTGCCGGTGTGCGTGTTCGCCACGCACTCCACCATCGGCACCGTGACGACCAGCAGCCTCGACCCCAAGGGCAAGCAGCTCTCCGTCGACCAGGTGGCCGCGCTGGCCCGCCAGCTCCGGGACGCCTCCACCGTCGCCAAGTAGGACCCCCCACCAGCACCACCTTCACGTGTGAACGGAGCACCAGCCGTGTCCGACAACCAGTTCGGCCCGCCGCAGCCCGGTTTCGGGCCGCCGCAGACCCCCGGCGCCCCGATACCCCCGCAGGGCGCGCCCGCCCCGCAGGCCGGATACGGCTACCCCGGCCCGCAGCAGCAGCCGCCGCAGCAGCAGTCCTGGGGCGGCGCCGCGCTGCCGCAGCAGGGCTACCCGGCCGGTGCGCCCGGCGGCTTCCCGCCCGGGTACCCGGCTCCGCAGAAGAAGTCCCGCAAGGGCCTGTGGATCACGCTGTCCGTGGTCTCCGCGGTGATCCTGGCCGGCGCCGGCGTGGTCGGCTACTTCGCCTACGACACCGTCTCGAAGACCGGCAAGTACAAGGTCGTCATGCCCCCGACCTTCCAGGGCATGAGCAGCGAGGCCGGCGCGGACACCGCGCAGCAGATGGCCGAGCAGATGAAGCAGGACACCGCCTCCGACCCGGACTCGCTCCAGCCGGAGCAGACCGTCGCCGCGCTCTACGCCACGGAGGACGGCAGCCGGATGGTGATCGCGGCCGGCGCCTACGGCAAGGTCTCCCGGCCGTCCGCCCAGGTCGACCAGCAGTTCAAGGACATGGAGAAGGAGGGTGACACCGTCACCCAGAAGAAGTCGGTGGACGCCGGTCCGCTCGGCGGCTCGATGTCCTGCGCCATGGTCAAGAGCAGCGACACCCCGGACCTCGCGGTCTGCGTCTGGGCCGACTACTCCTCCGTGGTGCTGGTGATGGAGAAGTCCGACAGCGTCGACCTCGACAAGGCCGCCGCCGACACCCGCGAGCTGCGCCAGGCCGCCGAGGTGCTCAAGTAGCCTTCGCCGCAAGGCGGTTGGGCGGCCCGGAGGCCGCACGCGGAAGGGGCCCCGCACCGGTCGACCGGTGCGGGGCCCCTTTCCGTCCGGGCCGGGCGGCGCCTCAGGCGCTCTTCTCCCGGCGCTCGCGCTTGATCATGTCGCGCGGGACCAGGGTCGGGATGGCGTGCTTGGAGACGACGTCCCCGGTGACCACCACGCGGGCGACGTCCTGCCGGGACGGCACCTCGTACATCACGGACATCAGCACCTCCTCCATGATGGCCCGCAGACCGCGCGCGCCGGTGCCGCGCAGGATCGCCTGGTCGGCGATCGCCTCCAGCGCGTCCCGGGTGAACTCCAGCTCCACGCCGTCGAGTTCGAACAGCTTGCGGTACTGCTTCACCAGCGCGTTCTTCGGCTCGGTGAGGATCTGCAGCAGCGCCTCGCGGTCCAGGTTGTGCACGCTGGTGATGACGGGGAGGCGGCCGATGAACTCCGGGATCATCCCGAACTTCACCAGGTCCTCCGGCATCACCTGGCGGAAGTGGTCCGCCGAGTCCACCTCGCGCTTGGAGCGGATGGTCGCGCCGAAGCCGATGCCCTTGGCGCCGGCCCGGCCCTCGATGATCCGCTCCAGGCCCGCGAACGCACCGCCCACGATGAACAGCACGTTGGTGGTGTCGATCTGGATGAACTCCTGGTGCGGGTGCTTGCGGCCGCCCTGCGGCGGCACCGAGGCGGTGGTGCCCTCCAGGATCTTCAGCAGCGCCTGCTGCACGCCCTCGCCGGAGACGTCCCGGGTGATCGACGGGTTCTCGCTCTTGCGGGCGACCTTGTCGATCTCGTCGATGTAGATGATCCCGGTCTCGGCCTTCTTGACGTCGTAGTCGGCCGCCTGGATCAGCTTCAGCAGGATGTTCTCGACGTCCTCGCCGACGTAGCCGGCCTCGGTCAGCGCGGTGGCGTCCGCGATGGCGAACGGCACGTTCAGCATCCGGGCCAGGGTCTGCGCCAGCAGCGTCTTGCCGGAGCCGGTCGGGCCCAGCAGCAGGATGTTGGACTTGGCCAGCTCGATCGCGTCGTCCCGGCCGCTGCCGGAACGGCCGGCCTCGCCGGCCTGGACGCGCTTGTAGTGGTTGTAGACCGCGACCGACAGCGCCTTCTTGGCGAGGTCCTGGCCGACCACGTACTGGTCCAGGAACTCGTAGATCTCGCGGGGCTTCGGGAGTTCCTCGAAGCGCACCTCGGAGCTCTCGGCGAGCTCCTCCTCGATGATCTCGTTGCACAGGTCGATGCACTCGTCGCAGATGTACACGCCTGGCCCGGCGATCAGCTTCTTCACCTGCTTCTGCGACTTGCCGCAGAACGAGCACTTGAGCAGGTCGCCACCGTCTCCGATGCGTGCCACGAGGTGCTTCCCCTTCGCCAGGGGCCCCGCGGGGGTCGGGGCCTGGTGCTGTGAGACCGGCTTCGCCGTCGGCGGTCGGTCTGGTATCCGACGGTACTCTGCCGAGCCGCTGTTTCCGCCGACTTCGACCGCTCTGCCCTACGCCCTGGGCGAATTGATACCGAACAGATGCCGTCGCGGGCGCATGGACCCGACTGCCCATTGTGCGGGACGGGAGCCCGGACCGGAACGCCCCGGAGCGGGGCGTACGTCACGTACGCACCGCCCCGGGGCGGGGGTTCAGTCGGTGTAGGAGTTCTTCCGGGTCGAGACGATCTGGTCGATCAGCCCGTACTCCAGCGACTCCTCGGCGGTGAGGATCTTGTCGCGCTCGATGTCCTCGCGGACCTGGTCGACCGACTTGGTCGAGTGCTTGGCCAGCATGGTCTCCAGCTGCTCGCGCATCCGGAAGATCTCCTTGGCCTGGATCTCCAGGTCCGACACCTGGCCGCGACCGGTCTCGGTGTACGGCTGGTGGATCAGCACCCGGGCGTTCGGCAGCGCGAGGCGCTTGCCGGGGGTGCCCGCGGCCAGGATCACCGCGGCGGCCGAGGCGGCCTGGCCCATGCAGACCGTCTGGATGTCCGGCTTCACGAACTGCATGGTGTCGTAGATCGCGGTCAGCGCGGTGAACGAGCCGCCGGGCGAGTTGATGTAGAGCGAGATGTCCCGGTCCGGGTCCATCGACTCCAGGCAGATCAGCTGCGCCATGATGTCGTTCGCCGAGACGTCGTCCACCTGCGAGCCGAGGAAGATGATGCGCTCCTCGAACAGCTTGGCGTACGGGTCGTACTCGCGGATGCCCTGCGAGGTGCGCTCGACGAAGCGCGGGACGATGTAGCGGCCCTCGGCGCGCATGTCCTCCAGGCGGGCCTGGGCACCGGACAGGCTGGGGATGTTCATGGTTTCTGGTCCTCCGAAGCGTGCGGTCAGGGTTGCGATGCCGGTCAGCCGGCCAGGCCCGCGCCGGTGCCGCCGCCACCGGGGACGTCCGCGGCGCTGTGCATGATCTCGTCGATCAGGCCGTACGCCTTGGCCTCCTCCGGGGTGAACCAGCGGTCGCGGTCGGAGTCCGCGGTGATCTGCTCGAAGGACTGGCCGCTGTGGTGCGCGATGAGCTCGGACATCCGCTTCTTGGTGCGCAGCAGCTGCTCGGCCTGGATCCGGATGTCGGTGGCGGAGCCGCCGAGGCCCGCGGAGGGCTGGTGCATCAGGATGTTGGCGTTCGGCAGCGAGAAGCGCTTGCCCTTGGCGCCCGCGGTCAGCAGGAACTGGCCCATCGACGCCGCCATGCCCATCGCGATGGTGACCACGTCGTTCTTGATGTACTGCATGGTGTCGTAGATCGCCATGCCGGCCGAGATGGATCCACCCGGGGAGTTGATGTAGAGGTAGATGTCCTTCTCGGGGTCCGCCGCGAGCAGCAGCAGCTGGGCGGTGATCTTGTTGGCGATGTCGTCGTCGACCTGCTGGCCGAGGAAGATGATGCGCTCGTTGAGCAGCCGGTTGTAGACCTGGTCGCCCAGGCCGCCACCCACGTCGCCGCCGGCGGCGTGCGGTGCCATCGGGCCAGGCATCTGCATCTGCGGGAACGTCACTTAGCCACCTGCTCAGTCGATCTGCGTGTGTGTCGCTGTCCACCGACCCTAACGCGCAGGCCCCGCCGCTGAATCCCCCACGCAGAACTGTTCGCTGTGAGCGCAGGGTGAGCGGGCCGGGGCCGTCCGGAGCGCGCGAACGGGCCCGGACACCGTGCGGTGTCCGGGCCCGTTCCCGGTCAGGCGTCCCGTCGGTGGCCGACGGTCACGAGGCTCAGGCCTCGGCGGACTCCTCGGTGGACTCCTCCGCGGCGGCCTCGGCAGCCTCGGTGGTCTCCTCCTCGTCGTCCTCGAAGGAGACGGTCTCGCCGTTGGTGTCGGTCACCTTGGCGGCCTCGACCACCAGGGCCAGCGCCTTGCCGCGGGCGACCTCGCCGACCAGCAGCTGCACCTGGCCGCCCTGGACGACCTGCTGGGCGAACTGGTCCGGGGTCAGGCCGGAGCCGGCGGCGCGGCGGATGAGGTGCTCGGTGAGCTCCTCCTGGTTGACGCCCAGCTCCTCGTTCTTGACGATCTGGTCCAGCACGAACTGGGTCTTGATGCCCTTCTTCGCCTGCTCCTCGGTCTCCTTGTCGTAGTCCTCGCGGGACTTGTCCTGGGAGGCGAGGTAGGTGTCGAGGGTCAGGCCCATCGGCTCCAGCTGGTGGTGCTCCAGGTTGTGCTTGCGGGTGCCGATCTCGTCCGCGAGCAGCTTCTCCGGGTACTCCATCTCGACCCGCGCGAGCAGCTCGTCGAGGACCTTCTCCTGGGCCTGGGTGGCCTGGTCGAACTCCTTCATGCGCTCCAGGCGCTTGACGGAGTCGGCACGGAGCTCCTCCAGGGTGTCGAACTCGCTCGCCAGCTGCGCGAACTCGTCGTCCAGCTCCGGGAGTTCCTTCTCCTGGACGGTGGTCACGGTGACGGTGACCTCGGAGTCCTTGCCGACCTGGGTGCCGCCCTTGAGGGTGGTGGTGAAGGTCTTGGACTCGCCGGCGGACAGGCCGATCACGGCCTCGTCGATGCCGTCCAGCAGGCGGCCGGAGCCGATCTCGTAGCTCACGCCGGTGGCGGTGCCGTCCTCCGGCACCTCGCCGTCGACCTTGGCCTCCAGGTCGATCACCACGATGTCGTTCTCGCCCGCGGCACGCTCGACGTCCTTGACGGAGGCGAAGCGCTCGCGCAGCTGCTCGAGGGACTTCTCGACGTCCTCGTCGCCGACCACGACCGGGTCGACGACGACCTCGATCTCGGCGAACTCGGGGAGGGTGACCTCGGGGCGCACGTCGACCTCGGCGGTGAACTTGAGGTCCCCGCCGTCGGCCAGGTTCTCGACACCCTCGATGTCGGTGATGTCGGGCTGGCCCAGCACGTCGATCTGGCCCTCGTCGACGGCCTGCGTGTAGAAGCGCGGAAGCGCGTCGTTGACGGCCTCCTCCAGCACCGCGCCACGACCGAAGCGCTGGTCGATCACCTTGTTCGGGATCTTGCCCTTGCGGAAGCCCGGAACGGTGACCTGCTGGTTGATCTTCTTGTACGCCGCGTCGAGGCTGGGCTTGAGCTCCTCGAAGGGCACCTCGACGGTGAGTCGAACCCGAGTGGGGTTCAGAGTCTCGACGGCGCTCTTCACGGTTGGGTCTCCTAGGGGGCTTGCGGTCAGGGCGATAGGCGGTTGGGGCTGCAATGCTGTCCGTACTACCGCCAGCGGTCCATCCTACCGGTACCACGAAAGCGACTGTGCCCGGCACCTGGGTGCGGACGGGAGCGGGGACGGCGGCGCCGGGCCGCAACGACAACAGGGCCCCGCCGCCGACGAGACCCTGCCGCACACGGTCGGGGTGACCGGATTCGAACCGACGGCCTTCCGCTCCCAAAGCGGACGCGCTACCAAACTGCGCCACACCCCGTGGTGCCGAGCAGAAGAGTACACGTCGACCCGCCCCCGACCGGGGCGATATCGGCGAGCCGACAACGGGGAAGGAGTGTGCAATCCACCGACCCGACCAGGTACGCTGGGGCCGTCCTCACCACCGCTGCGGTGGCGGGGCGCTTTCCTGCGGGTGTAGCTCAATGGTAGAGCCCCAGTCTTCCAAACTGGTCACGCGAGTTCGATTCTCGTCACCCGCTCCACGACAAGGCCCCGACCGCGACGCGGTCGGGGCCTTCGCCGTTCCCCGCCCGCGGGCGGCCCCTCCCCTCCGTCCCGGCCCCCCGGACGGCCCGAAGGCCCCGCGCAGCGGAGCGCGGGGCCTTCGGGGGTGTGGTGCCGGGGGTCAGACGTTGACGCCGTGGGCGGCCAGGTAGGCGACCGGGTCGATGTCGGAGCCGTAGTCCGGGGTGGTGCGGATCTCGAAGTGCAGGTGCGGGCCGGTGACGTTGCCGGTGGCGCCGGACAGGCCGATCTGCTGTCCCGCCGTCACGGACTGGCCGGCCGAGACGGAGATCGAGGAGAGGTGCGCGTACTGGGCGTACTTGCCGTCGGCGAGCTTGATGACGACCTGGTTGCCGTAGGCGCCGCCGTTGCCGGCCGAGACCACGGTGCCGTTGGCGACGGCCTTGAGGCTGGTGCCGGTGGAGACCGGGAAGTCGATGCCGGTGTGGTAGCCGCTGGACCAGTTGGAGCCCGCCACCTTGTAACCGGTGGTGACGCTGCCCGGCGCGGGGGCGACGTAGCCGGAGGAGGAGCTCGCGGCGGAGCTGCCGGAGGTGGTGGCGGTCGACGACTTCGCGGCGGACGAGGAGGAGGACGAGGACGCCGACTTCTGGGTCGGGGCCTGGGCCTGGGTCTGCGTCTGCGCCTTGGCCTTCGCGGTGCCGGTGCTGCTCGACTTGGTCGAGGTCTTCGGGGCGGCGGCGGGGGCCGCGGCGTCCGAGGAGGAGGCGGCCGGGGCGGACGAAGTCGCCGCGGCGGCCTGGCCGTTGACGGTCAGCTGCTGGCCCGGGTAGATCAGGTTCGGGTTGCCGCCGATGACCGAGCGGTTGTCCTGGTAGAGCTTCTCCCAGCCGCCGTCCACGTTCTTCGCGGCGGCGATCTTGGAGAGGGTGTCGCCGGAGGCGACCTTGTAGGTCTCGGCGGCCTGCTGGGCGGCGGAGCCGGTGGTGTCGGCGACGGGGGTGGCGTCGACCGAGACGTTGGCCCACTGGCGGCCGCCGTCGTGCTGGTCGGCGGTGTGCGCGGAGGCGGCGGTGACCGGGAGGCCGACCGCGGCGCCGGCGACGCCGGCGGCGATGGCGATGCGGACGACGGTGGCCAGGCGCGGCTTGCGGTGCTTGCCCTGAGCGGACATGAAGCTGTTCCTCTCCGACGCCTGCGAGGTGAGCTGTCGGGTTCGGGCGAGAGTTGCCCGGCCGCGGTCTCCGCGGCTTCACCCCGAGCCGTCCCCGTGCGTTCCGGGTCCGGCGTACTACCTGTGGTTCCCCCGCTCCTGCCGTGGCGTGGTCTCTGGTCGGCACCGGGCGGCGGCAGGACTAGGCGTTCCGCTCGGCGGCCAGCCCGGCCGATGTCCGGGCTGCGGAGGAAGCAAAACCCACGGTTCGCGGAGCTGGCAAGCGCCGGTAGGCCCCGGTCCCGGGATCGGGAGGGGGCTGACGGTCCGCCAGGTCACGCTCCGCCGACGGCGGGCTGCGGTGCGCGTACGGGATCATGACGATGCGCCCACGAACCACATACGGTGGGCGACTTCGGCCACCGTATGCGCCCGGGCGCTGACCTGGCGTGACGGAGCGGGTGACCCTGGTCACCCGCGGGCAGGACTTCGGTCCGGAACGGGGGTGCCCCCGCCCGTCGGAACGCGCTCCCCCCGGTGCCGGCGGGGCGTCAGCCCGCGATGCCGGCGATGGCCTTGGAGACCGAGTTGAGGAACTGCTGGATCGGACCGGCCATGGTCGACTGGCTGAGCATGAAGCCGAACAGCGCGGCGACGATGGCGTGCCCGCCCTTCATCTGCTTGTTGCGGATGAAGATGGCGACGATGACGCCGAACAGGACAAGGGCGGAGACGGAGAAGGCCACCGGGACTCACTTCCTCGATTCGTGGCGGGGATTCAGGTCGGAACCGCCGACGGCTCCAGGCGGAAACCGGCCCCTGCCCCCCGTGTCCCCACCACTCCATCCGGACTCAGTGTGGTCGCTCGTGCGGACTGCGTAAAGGACTTGCCCCGTCGCCGGGGGCTCCAACCCGGGTGGTGGGACTGATTTCCGCCGACCGTGACGATAGCGGACGGGTTCTGACGGAACGTCGGCGGGAGGCGGTCCGCGGCGGCCCGGGCGGCAAACCGGCAGGCAGGCCGGTCGGCGGCCCACCGGCCGGGCCGGGCACCGGAATTGGCCGAAGATCAACGCCCGGGTTTGACACTCCGTGGGCACTCCGTGCACACCGCTCCCCCGCACCCGGCCGCGCCTCCGCACCGCCGCTTCACCGGCGCCGCTCGACCGCGCCCCCGGCGGGGCTCAGCGGCGCCAGACCAGCAGCACCGCCCGGTCGTCGTTGACGTGCTTGGCCACGCTGTCGATCAGCCGGACCGCGGCCCCGGGGCGGCCGGCCGCCGGGATGGTGGCGACCAGCCGGTCGGCCTCGCCCATCAGCCGGTCCATGCCCTCGCCCAGGTCCCGGCCGGGGACCTCCACCATGCCGTCGGTGCACAGCATCAGCACGTCGCCGGGTCCCAAAGTACCGCGCACGCCCTCGAACTTGGCGCCGTCGTAGACGCCGAGCAGCGGGCCCTCGGCCTCCTTGACCTCCCAGTGGCCCGCTCCGGCCAGGCGGTGCATGCCGGGCAGGTGGCCGGCCGAGAGGAGTTCGTACTCGCCGGTGTCCAGGTCGACCACCAGGTGGACGGCGGTGGCGAAGCCCTCGGCCCAGTCCTGGCGCAGCAGGTAGCCGTTGGCGGCAGGCAGGAAGTCGTGGGCGGGCAGCGAGCCGAGCAGGCCGCCGAAGGCGCCGGAGAGCAGCAGGGCGCGGCTGCCGGCGTCCATGCCCTTGCCGGAGACGTCGGCGAGCACCACTTCGAGCACCGGGCCGGTGCGGGCGGCGACCATGAAGTCACCGGAGAAGGACTGGCCGCCGGCCGGGCGGAGCGCGGTGTCGGTGTGCCAGCCGTCGGGCAGGTGCGGGACGCGGCCCTGCACCCGGATCCGTTCGCGCAGGTCGAAGAGCATGGTGGAGCCGCCGCGCCAGGGCACGCCGATCCGGCGGCGGAACTGGGCGACCAGCAGTCCGGCGACGCCGACCGCGCCGACCACCAGGGCGGCGCCGGGGGTGACGCCGTGGGTGTACGCCTCGGGGCGTTCGCTGGCCACCTGTTCGCCGGTGTGCACCAGCGACTCGGTGATCAGCCCGGCGGCGGCGACGGCGTACAGCAGCACCAGGGTGCCGGGGCGCAGCAGCAGCGCGCCGGCCAGCACCGGCAGCACCAGGGCGGTGGGCGGGGCCCAGTCCGGGACGAGGATGTTGAGCAGCACCAGCAGCGGGACGAGCAGGGCGAGCGCGGCGAACGCCCACCAGTCGGCGCCGTCGCCGCGGAAGTAGTCGACCCCGGTGCGGCGCAGCCTGCGCCGGGCCCGGTACAGCGCCGCGCGCAGCCGGGCCGTCACGGGTTCGCGGGACGGTCCGCCGTCCCGGCCCGTCGCACTGGGACGCGCGCTGCCGACCATGGGGACCGACCTTATCCACCGCGGGTGCCCGCGTCGACGGGGCGGGTGGCACCGGGTGCAGCGGGCGGTGCCGGGCCCGGCGGGTTTCGGCCGCCGGGGACACGCCGGCGGCGGGGCGGTTATTCGCTCGCCGGGGGTGGGGGGCGGTGATAGGGAGGGCGGCATGACGATTCGACACCCCGAGCTGACCGTACGGCCGTTGCGCGCCGAGGAGTGGGAGAGCTGGTACCGGAACCTGGAGGTGGCCTTCGGCGGTGACGAGGAGGCGCCGGAGGCCCGGGCGCTGTGGCGGGAGTTGACCGAGGTGGAGCGCTCGCTGGCGGTCTGCGAGGGCGGGCGGCCGGTGGGCGGGGCGGGGGCGTTCAGCTTCCGGCTGGCGGTGCCGGGCGGGGCGGTGGTGCCGGCCGCGGGGGTGACGATGGTGGGCGTGCTGCCGACCCACCGGCGGCGCGGCGCGCTGACCGCGCTGATGCGCCGGCAGTTGGACGACGTGCGGGCGGCCGGGGAGCCGGTGGCGGTGCTGACGGCGTCCGAGCCGGTGATCTACGGCCGGTTCGGGTACGGGCCGGGCAGCCGGAAGACGGTGGTGTCGGCGCTGCGCGGCAAGGTCCGGGTGCACACCCCGGAGCGGCGCGGCGGCCTGGTGCTGCGGCTGGCCGACCCGGTGGCGGAGCTGGCGCGCTGCGAGGAGCTGTACGGCCGGCTGGCCACCGGGCGGCCGGGCACCCTGGTGCGGCGGCCGGGCTGGGAGAAGCTGCCGGTGCTGGACCCGCCGGCCGACCGGAACGGCTACTCGCCGCTGCAGTGCGTGCTGGCCGAGGACCCGGACGGCGGCGAACTGCTGGGCTACGCCCGGTACGCGGTGAAGCCGGAGTGGAACGAGCGCGGCGCGGCCGGGGTGGTGCGGGTGCGGGCGGTGCAGGCGGAGCGGCCCTGGGTGTACGCCCGGCTGTGGGAGTTCCTGCTGGACCTGGACCTGACCGAGCGGGTGGAGGCGTACAACCTGCCGGTGGACGACGCGCTGCTGCACCTGGTGTCGGACGTCCGGCACCTGGCGCCGCGGATCGTGGACGGCCTGTTCGTGCGGCTGGTGGACCTGCCGGCGGCGCTGGAGGCGCGCGGCTACCCGGCGGCGGTGGACGTGGTGCTGGAGGTGACCGACGCGTTCTGCCCGTGGAACGCGGGGCGGTGGCGGCTGACGGCCGCGCCGGGCGGTCCGGTCAGCTGCGTGCGGACCGGCGAGGCGGCCGAACTGGAGCTGGACGTCCGCGAGTTGGGCGCGGTGTACCTGGGCGGCGGTTCGCTGGCGGCGCTGGCCGCGGCGGGCCTGGTGCGGGAGCTGCGGCCGGGGGCGCTGGAGCCGGCCGCGGCGGCGTTCCGCTCGGGCCTGGAGCCCTGGCTGCCGCACGGGTTCTGACGGCGCCTCGGGCGGGGGGACGCGCGGGCGTCCCCCCGTCCGCTCAGCCCTGCGGGTGGTGCGCCGGGATCGGCGGGAGCTCGCCGGTGGTCTCGTACTCGGACAGCATCTCGATCCGGCGGGTGTGCCGCGGCTCGCCGCTGTACGGGGTGTTGAGGAAGATCTCGACGAACTTGGTGGCCTCGTCGACGGTGTGCATCCGGCCGCCGACCGAGATCACGTTGGCGTTGTTGTGCTCGCGGCCGAGGGCGGCGGTCTGCTCGCTCCAGGCGAGGGCGGCCCGGACGCCCTTGACCTTGTTGGCGGCGATCGCCTCGCCGTTGCCGGAGCCGCCGATCACCACGCCCAGCGCCTCGGGGTCGGCGGCGGTGCGCTCGGCCGCCCGGAGGCAGAACGGCGGGTAGTCGTCCTCGGCGTCGTAGATGTGCGGGCCGCAGTCGACCGGCTCGTGCCCGGCCCCCTTCAGCCACTCGACGAGGTGGTTCTTCAGTTCGTATCCGGCGTGGTCGGAGCCCAGGTAGACGCGCATGCCCACGAGTGTGACATGCCGCCGGGCCCGCTCCCCGACAGGGGCGCGGACCCGGCGGTGGTGACGGTGCGTCAGCGGCGGCCGAGCAGCTTCCAGGTGAGCGGCAGGGCGCCCATGGCGAGCACCAGCTTGAGCGCGTCGCCGACCAGGTAGGGGTACAGGCCGAGGTGGGCGGCCTCGGCCAGCGGGACGTCCAGGGCGAAGGCCAGGTAGGGCACGCCGACGGCGTAGATGGTCAGGCTGCCGAGCGCCATCGCGCCGGCGGTGGCCAGCGGGCTGCGGTCGGCGCCGCGGCGGGCCAGCGCGCCGGTCAGCGCGGCGGCCAGCACGAAGCCGATCACGTAGCCGAAGGTGGCCAGGCCGGCGCCCGAGGTGCCCTCGGCGAACCAGGGCAGGCCGGCCGCGCCGGCCGCCAGGTAGAGGCCGAGCGCGGCGGCGCCGCGGCGGGCGCCGAGCGCGGTGCCGACCAGCAGGGCGGCGAAGGTCTGGCCGGTCACCGGCACCGGGGAGCCGGGGACGGGCACCGACAGCTGCGCGGCCAGGCCGGTCAGCGCGGCGCCGCCGGCCACCAGGGCCAGGTCGCGGGTGCGCGCACCGAGCCGGGTGGACGCCTGCGGCAGCAGGTCGGCGAGGACGGCGGTGGAGGGTGTCGGCGCGGCGATGGCCATGGCTGCTCCCGGGGGTCCGATGCGGGTGATCACCTGTGAACCTACGCGGGGTCAGGTGCTTCCCGCCGCGTCGGCCGTGACAAAAGCCGACCGTCCCGGCTTGTCGGGTCCGGCCTGTGACCGAGCCCTCACCCGCACCGCGGGTGCCCGCCTCGTCGCGCTGCGTGTCCCGGCCGTCCGGATGGCGGTACCGCCCTGGGAGGCCGCGGACGGATGCCGAATAGTGGACAGATCCCCGCGAAAGCGCCCGGTAGTCGAACAGTCTGGATCCTTCCGCATGACCCGCACCCCCACTCCCGAGACGGCGGCCGCCCCGCGGCCGGGCACCGAGGACGCGGGCCTGGCCCACGGGCTGAAGCAGCGCCACCTGTCGATGATCGCGCTCGGCGGGGTGATCGGCGCCGGGCTGTTCGTCGGCTCCGGCGCCGGGATCGCCGCCGCCGGGCCGGCCGTGGTGCTGGCCTTCGCCGCCTCCGGGCTGCTGGTGATGCTGGTGATGCGGATGCTCGGCGAGATGTCCGCGGCCCGCCCGGCCTCCGGTTCCTTCTCGGTGCACGCGGACCGGGAGATCGGGCCGTGGGCCGGGTTCACCGTGGGCTGGCTGTTCTGGGTGCTGCTGTGCGTGGGCGTCGCGGTGGAGGCGATCGGCGCGGCCGGGATCGTCTCCGGCTGGCTGCCCGGCGTGCCGTCCTGGGCCTGGGTGGCGGTCTTCATGGCGTTCTTCTGCCTGACCAATCTGGCGGCCGTGCGCAACTTCGGCGAGTTCGAGTTCTGGTTCGCCGCGGTCAAGGTGCTGGCCATCACCGCCTTCCTGGTGATCGGCGTGCTGGCGGTCTGCGGCCTGCTGCCCGGCACCCCCGCGCCCGGGCTGTCCAACCTGACCGGCCACGGCGGTTTCCTGCCGGGCGGCGCGAGCGGGCTGATCACCGGCCTGCTCGCCTCGGTCTTCGCGTACGGCGGGCTGGAGACCGTCACCATCGCCGCCGCCGAGTCCGAGGACCCGCGGCGCAGCGTGGCGATCGCGGTGCGCACGGCGATGTGGCGGATCGCGCTGTTCTACGTCGGTTCGATGGCGGTGATCGTCACGCTGGTGCCGTGGGACGACCCGGCGGTGGTGAAGCCGGGACCGTACGTCGCGGTGCTGGACGCGCTGGGCATCCCCGGGGCGGCGCAGCTGATGAACGTGGTGGTGCTGATCGCGCTGCTGTCCGCGATGAACGCCAACATCTACGGCTCCTCCCGGATGGCGCACTCGCTGATCGCCCGCGGCCACGGGCCGCGCCCGCTGGCCCGGCTCTCCGGCGGGGTGCCGCGCCGGGCGGTGCTGGCCTCCTGCGGGTTCGGCTTCCTCGCGGTGCTGCTCTCCTACTGGTGGCCGGAGACGGTCTTCTCCTGGCTGCTCAACATGGTGGGCGCGGCGGTGCTGGTGGTCTGGGCGTTCATCTGCGTGGCCCAGCTGCGGATGCGCCGCCGCTCCCCGGCGGCCGAACTGCCCGTCCGGATGTGGGCGTTCCCGTACCTGACGTACCTGGCGCTGGCCGCGATCCTGGCGGTGCTGGTGCTGATGACGCTGGACTCCGCCAACCGCGTGCAGCTGTACTTCACGGCCGGGCTGACGCTGGTGCTGGCCGTGGTGGGCGCGCTGCGGAGCAGGGGGGCCGGGACGGCGGGAACCCCGCGTCCCTGACGGGGCGCGGGGTTCCCTCCCCCTTCCGCGGGGGTGCTGCTCGGGGTGCTACTCGAAGGACGGGCCCGCGGTGCGGGTGCGCTTGATCTCGTAGAAGCCGGGGGTGGAGGCGACCAGGATGGTGCCGTCCCAGAGCCGGGCGGCGGCCTCGCCGCGCGGGGTGGGGGTGACGACCGGGCCGAAGAAGGCGACCCGGTCGCCCTCCGGGCCGTCGACGGCGATCACCGGGGTGCCGACGTCCTCGCCGACCAGGCCGATGCCCTCGGCGTGCGAGGCGCGCAGCGCGTCGTCGTACGCGTCGGTGTCGGCGGCGTCGGCGAGCTCCTCCGGGAGGTTGGCGGCGCGCAGCGCGGCGACGATGGTCTCCCGGTTGTTGGGCAGGCCCTGGTTGTGGAAGCGGGTGCCGAGCTCGGTGTAGAGCGGGCCGAGCACCTTGTCGCCGTGCGCCTGGGCGGCGGCGATCAGCACCCGGACCGGGCCCCAGCCGGCGGCCAGCATCTCCCGGTAGAAGTCGGACAGGTCGTCGCGGCCCTCGTTGAGGACGGACAGGCTCATCACGTGCCAGCGGGTGTCCACCGGGCGGAGCTTCTCGACCTCGAGCATCCAGCGGGAGGTCATCCAGGCCCAGGGGCAGATCGGGTCGAACCAGAAGTCGGCGATCTTGCGGGAGTCTGCGGTCGTCACTGACGGCGTCCTTCGGGTCGGCGGGCGGAGGCGTTCGGGAGTCCCCCGGGGGTGCAACCGCAAGGTGCCCGCGATGATTCCGCCTCCAGTGCAATGGCACAGCTCGGGGGGCGTGAAAGGATGCCCACGACGGAGTGCCATGAGCGCTCCGAAACCGTGTGTTCCGTACAGAGGAGTACCGACGTGCCGGGCAAGAACCTGAGCCGTGAGGAGGCCCGCGACCGGGCCGCGATCATCCGGGTGGAGAGCTACCGCGTCCACCTGGACGTCAGTGCGGCGGCCGACCCCGGCCGGCCCACCTTCCGTTCCACCACCCGGATCTCGTTCGACTGCGCGGAGCCGGGCGCCACCAGTTTCGCCGACCTGCTGGCCCCCGAGGTGGTCTCGGTCGAGCTGAACGGCCTCGCGCTGGACCCGGCGGAGGTGTTCGACGGCGCCCGGGTGACGCTGCCGGTGCTGGCCGCGCACAACGAGCTGACCGTGGTCGCCGAGTGCGCGTACAGCCGTACCGGCGAGGGCCTGCACCGCTTCGTCGACCCGGCGGACGGCGAGACCTACCTCTACACCCACTACGAGCCGGCCGACGCCCGCCGGGTCTTCGCGAACTTCGAACAGCCGGACCTGAAGGCCCCGTTCACCTTCACCGTGACCGCCCCGGCGGCCTGGGACGTGTACGCCAACGCGGTGCAGGAGCGGATCACCGACGAGGGCGCCGCCCGCACCTGGGAGTTCGCGCCGACCCGGCCGATCTCCACCTACCTGACCGCCGTGGTGGCCGGCCCGTACCACGTGGTGCGCGACCACTACACCCGCGAACTCCCGGACGGCACCCGGCTGGAGATCCCGCTGGCCGCCACCTGCCGGCGCTCGCTGGCCCCGCACTTCGACGCCGACGAGATCCTCACCGTCACCAAGCAGGGCCTGGACTTCTTCCACCAGGAGTTCGACTACCCGTACCCGTTCGGCAAGTACGACCAGTGCTTCGTCCCCGAGTACAACATCGGCGCGATGGAGAACCCCGGCTGCGTGACCTTCCGCGAGGAGTTCGTCTTCCGCTCGAAGGTCACCGAGGCCGCGTACGAGTCCCGGGCCAACGTGATCCTGCACGAGATGGCCCACATGTGGTTCGGCGACCTGGTCACCATGAAGTGGTGGGACGACCTGTGGTTGAAGGAGTCGTTCGCCGACTTCATGGGCTCCTACGCGCAGATCGGCGCCGGCACCAAGTACCGCTCCGCCTGGATCACCTTCGCCAACCGCCGCAAGGCGTGGGCCTACCGGCAGGACCAGTTCCCCACCACCCACCCGATCACCGCGGACATCCGCGACCTCGAGGACGCCAAGCTCAACTTCGACGGCATCACCTACGCCAAGGGCGCCTCCGTCCTCAAGCAGCTGGTCGCCTACGTCGGCCGGGACGCCTTCTTCGAGGGCGCCCGCGCCTACTTCAGGAAGCACGCCTTCGGCAACACCGTCCTGACCGACCTGCTGGACGCCCTGGAGGAGACCAGCGGCCGCGACCTGCGCGCCTGGTCCGCCGCCTGGCTGCAGACCTCCGGCGTCAACACCCTGACTCCCGAGCTGGTGCACGACGCCGAGGGCCGGATCACCGAGCTGGCGGTCCGCCAGGACGGCACGCCGCTGCGCCCGCACCGGATCGCGGTCGGCCTGTACGACCTGGCCGAGGACGGCGCGCTGCTGCGCACCGACCGCTACGAGCTGGACGTGGCCGGGGAGCGCACCGTGGTCGCCGCGGCGGCCGGGCGCCCGGTGCCCGCGCTGGTGCTGGTCAACGACGACGACCTGACGTACTGCAAGGTCCGGTTCGACGAGCGCTCGCTGGAGACCCTGCGCACCGGCCTCGGCGGCCTCGCCGACGAGGCCGGGCCCGACGCGCCCAGCCTGGCCCGGGCGCTGGCCTGGTCCGCGGTGTGGAACCTGACCCGGGACGGCCTGATGCCCACCCGGGACTACCTCGACCTGGTGCTGCGCTTCGCCGGCCGGGAGTCCGACGTCGGCGTGCTGCAGTCGCTGCACCAGCAGGCCGGCGACGCGCTGGCGGTGTACGCCGACCCGGCCAGGCGCGCCGAGTACGGCACCGCGCTGGCCGAGTGCGCGCTGCGCGAGCTGTCGCAGGCCGCCCCCGGCAGCGACCACCAGCTGGCCTGGGCCCGCTTCCTGGCCGACACCGCCGAGCGGGCCGACCACCTGCAGCTGCTGCGCGGCCTGCTGGACGGCACCGGCCGGATCGACGGCCTGACGGTCGACCAGGAGCTGCGCTGGAGCTTCTGGCTGGCGCTCGCCTCGCACGGGCGGGCCTCCGCCGAGGAGCTGGCCGCCGAGCTGGAGCGCGACAACACCGCCGGCGGCCGCCGCCAGCGGACCCAGTGCCTGGCCGCGCTGCCCACCCCGGAGGCCAAGGCCGCCGCCTGGGCCGCGGTGGTCGACTCCGACCAGCTGCCCAACGCCCTGGTCGAGGCCGAGATCGCGGGCTTCAACCGGCCCGGGCAGCGGGAGCTGACCGCGCCGTACGCCGCGCCGTACTTCGAGGCGCTGGAGACGGTCTGGGCGGAGCGCTCGATCGAGATCGCCATGCGGATCGTCGGCGGCTTCTTCCCGCGCTACCAGACCACCCCGGAGACCCTGGCGGCCACCGACGCCTGGCTGTCCACCCGCCCGGACGCCGCCCCGGCGCTGCGCCGGCTGGTGCTGGAGTGCCGGGACGACCTGGCCCGCGCGCTGCGCGCCCAGGAGTGCGACGCCCAGTGACGCAGAGTGGGGCGACTCCCTTCTCTGGAAAGGGAGTTGCCCCACGTGCGAGGGTACTGCGGCTACTTCAGGGTGGCCGAGGTCAGGCCCGCCTGGACCTGGCGCTGGAAGGACAGGTACACCACCAGCACCGGCAGCATGGCGATCGTCATGCCGGCGAACAGGCCGGGGAAGTCGCTGGCGTAGCCGGACTGCTGGGCCAGGTTCATCAGGCCCTGGGCCAGCATCGAGCGGTCCGGGTCACTGCTGCTCTGCTGCTGCATCAGGGTCAGCGGCAGCAGGTACTGGTTCCACTGGCCGAGCACGTTGAAGATGAACACGCTGATCAGGCCGGACTTCGCCATCGGCACCATGACCTGGAAGAACGCCCGGCTGTGCGAGCAGCCGTCGATCATCGCGGCCTCGTGGACGGCGCTGGGCAGCGACCGGAAGAACGAGTGCAGGAAGAACACGGTGAACGGCAGCGAGTAGGCCGTGTAGACCAGGATCAGGCCGGCGTACTGGTTCAGGCCGAGCCACGGGATGACGGTGCCGAGGTTCTTCATCATGAAGAACAGCGGGACGAGCGCCAGGTAGACCGGGAACATCGCGCCGGCCACGAAGAAGTAGTAGATGACCCGGTTGCCGCGGAACTCGTAGCGGGCCAGCACGTAGGCGGCCATCGAGCCGAGCAGCATGGTCAGCGTGAGCGAGCCCGCCAGCACGATCACGGTGCTGACGAAGAAGTCGCCGATGCCCTTGTCCCAGGCGCGGGTGAAGGCGTCGAAGCCCCAGTGCGAGGGCCAGCTCCAGGCGCTGTTGCCGATCTCGGTGTTGTTCTTGAACGAGCCGAGGACGATCCAGATCAGCGGGACGATGATCAGCACGGCCCACAGGGCCAGGAAGCCGTGCGAGAAGACGTTGAGGACTCCCCCGCCGTCGGCGAAGCGCTGGTTCTTGCCGGGCTTGCGCGGCTTGTCGTTCCCTCCGCTGCGCTGGGCCGGGACTCCGGTGGTCGCGTCGGTGTTGGTGCTCATGCCGGGAACCTCAGAACTCGATCTTCTCACGCCGGGTGACCCGGAGCGAGACGACGGACAGGACCAGGGTGATGAAGAAGATCACCACACCCATGGCGCAGGCGTAGCCGGCCTTGCCGTAGGTGATGAAGTTGCGCATCAGCAAGGTCGCCATGATCTCGCTGTGGTGGTCCGGGCCACCGCCGTAGTACGCGCCGGGGGTCATGGTGGAGACCAGGGCGAAGGCGTCCATCGCGGCGATCGCCAGGTAGACCCAGGCGGTCTGGATGCTCTCCCAGAGCAGCGGCAGCGTGATCTTGAAGAAGGTGGTGCCGCGCTTGGCGCCGTCCAGCAGGGCGGCCTCGTAGATGTCCTTCGGGATGCTCTGCATGGCGGCCGAGAACAGCACCAGGTAGAAGCCGACGCCGGACCAGATGATCACGCCCATGACGCACCACAGGCCGAAGGTCGGGTTGGACGCGAAGTCCCAGGGGTGCTGCTCGTCGACGATGCCGAGCGCGATCAGGACGCCGTTGAGCAGGCCGCCCTTGTCGGTCCGGTACACGCCCTGGAACAGCACCGACAGGATGGCGACCGACAGCACCTGCGGGAAGAAGAAGACGACCTTGTAGAAGGCCGAGCCGCGCACGCCCTGCACGCCGCCGGTGCCGCTCTTGCCGCCCACGTTGAGCATGAAGGCGAAGAACAGCGCCAGCAGGATGGTGGCCAGCGGCAGCACGATCAGCAGCAGCAGGTTGTGCTGCAGCGCGTCGAGGAAGGCGCTGTCCTGGAAGAGCTTGGTGTAGTTGTCCAGCCCGATGAAGTTCATGTCGGGCGAGGCGCCGGACCAGTCGGTCAGCGAGTAGCCGAAGGTCTGCAGGTAGGGCCAGATGACCAGGGCGATGTACAGCACGACGGGAACCACGAGGAACCCGAAGATGAAGGGTGTTTTACGGTGTCGCATGGGAGCTGCTCCTGTCCGCCGACAGCCTGTGGTCAGACAGGCCTGGAACTGCGGTATCGCGTGGAACGGCCGGGGCCCGCGTGCGGGCCCCGGCCTTGCGGTGACAAGCCGTCGGCCTGCTGGGGGGTCAGACCTTCTTGGAGGTGGCGGCCTTGCCGCGGGAGACCCACTCCGCCGGGGAGATGCGCTTGTTGACCAGCTCGTTGGTGGCGTTCTCGACCTCGGCGTCGAACGCGGTCTGCAGGTCCTGGAAGCTGAAGTTGAAGGTGACGTCGCCGGCCGCCTTGACCGCCGCGGCCGAGGACTTGGTGCCCGGCTTGAGCGGGACGTCCGCGTTGACGCCGTCCTTCAGGACGGTGAGCGAGTTCGCGGTGGCCACGAACTTCGAGGAACCGTCCTTGGTCAGCATCATGCGCAGGAACTCGAGGCCGCCGGCCTTGTTCTTGGCCTTGCTGGGGACCATGAACGGCTCGCCGGCGCCGGCCCAGAGGGCGGTGGCGGGCAGCTTGTCGTTCGGCAGCGACGGGATGGGCAGGAAGGCCATGTCGAAGTCGGCCGGGGTGGAGGCCAGCATCTCGTTCTCCAGCCAGGAGCCGGACGGGATGAAGGCGGCCTTGCCCTGGCACCAGGCGGTCTGCGACTCGGTGTGGGTCATGCCGTTGGTGCCGGGGAGGAGGAAGTCACCCTCCATGATCTTGTTGAACGCGGTGACGCCGGCCAGCACCGCCGGGTCGTCCCAGGCCGTCGCGTCGCAGGCGTTGATCTTCTTGACCAGGTCCAGGCCGCCCTGCTTGGCGATCAGGCTGAAGATGACGTAGTTCGCGTAGTAGGGGTACTTGCCCTGGTGCGCGAACGGGGCGATGCCCGCGGCCTTGATGGTGCCGCAGAGGGTGATGAACTCGTCCCAGGTCTTCGGCGGGGTCCAGCCCTTCTCCTTGAAGAGCTTGGCGGAGTACCACAGGCCGAACACGGTGTAGACGTAGTTCAGCGAGTACATCTTGCCGTTGATGGTGCCCTGCTCGACGGTGCCGGGCAGCAGCACGTCGCGGATCTTCTTGGACGGGTCGTCCAGGTACGGGGCGTCCAGCAGGACCGTCAGGTCGGTCAGCTGGTCGGCGCTGACCAGGACGTCCGCCTTCATGGCCTGGGCGCCGGAGTTGTCGAAGACGTCCGGCGGGCTGCCGGCGTTGAAGCGCGGCTGCAGCTTGCCGCTGATCTCCTGGGTGCCCAGGTGGGAGACGTTCGCACCGGCGTACGCCTTCTTGTAGGCGTCCTCGAAGACCTTGGCGTAGTCGTCGCCGTAGCCGCCCTTGAAGATCACGACGTCCAGCGCGTCGCTGGCCTTGACCCCGAACGGGTTCTTGCTGTCGCTGCCGAGCGACGGCGCGGCGCTCGACTTGCTGTCACCGCTGCCGGAACCGCCGGCACAGGCCGCGAGCAGCGAGGTGCCGCCGGCCGCGAGGACGGTGATCGCAGCCGCGCGCTTGAACAGGTCGCGGCGGTTGTACTCGGTTGCAGAGCCCATGCGTGCCCTAACCCCTCAGTTCCAGAAGAAGTGGACCGGAGCTGACGTATCGTCAACTCCCGTAGCCCGAAAGGTGCCCAGCGGCGAAGGTGCCGGTCAGAGGCGGTGTGATGATGCTGCAAAGGTATAGTCCACTGTTCACTCAGCGGCAATAGTCAGCGGGTCTGATAACAAACCTGACAGTCGAACCGTTGTCCGCGATGCAGCATGTGCAATGTGCAGGGACCCTGCAGATTACGTGTTCGCGCCAGGCATGCACCGGAATCTAGCGCGTTGATGCTCGCAAGAACATAGAAATGCGCAGCTTCGCGCAACACGGCGATCGAACCGTGATGTGCGAAGCTGCGCACGGAACCGCCCGACGGCGGTCAGTCCTCCCGGAGGCCCTTGTCCAGGGCGGCGACCAGGCTGCCCCGGGCGTCGTCGTTGTCCAGCGACCAGGCCATCACGCCGCCCAGGTCGTTCTGCTCGACGTAACGGGCCTTGCGGGTCAGCAGGTCCGGGGTGTCGTACGTCCAGAACTCGGTGCCGTCGTACTTCCAGGTCGCGCCGTGCGCGCGGTCGGTGAAGACCGTGCCCGGCAGGTCCTTGATCTGGTTGTACGGCAGGTTTCCGCCCCGGGACAACCCGGTGGCGGACTGGTACAGGCCGTCGCCCTTCGGGCCGGCCGGCACGCCCGTCCAGCCGTAGCCGTAGAACGGGACGCCCACCACGGCCTTCTTCGCGGGCAGGCCGCGGTCCAGGTAGGTCCGCACCACCCGGTCGACGCTGAGCTGCTGCCCGGAGGCGTCGGCCCGGTCCGAGTACAGGTTGGCGTCGTGGTTGGTCGGCCCCTGTGCCTCCCACGGGCCGTGCAGGTCGTAGGTCATCAGGTTCAGCCAGTCCACCGACTTGGCGACCTTCTTGACCTCGATCTGGTCGATCTTCGACTCGCCGGCCGGGACCGCCGCGGTGAGCAGGTAGTGCGGGCCCTTCTTGCCGGACAGCGCGTCCAGCTGGCGGCGGAACTCCTGCATCAGCAGGGTGTAGTTCCTGCCGTCCTCGGGCCGCACCACGTTGCCGCCGTCACCGCCGCCGCCCGGGTACTCCCAGTCGATGTCGATGCCGTCGAACACCCCGGCGCCCGCGCCCGCGCCGCCCTCGGCGGAGCCCAGCTGCGGCAGGTTCCCCCTGAGGTACAGGTCGATGCAGGAGGAGACGAACTTCTTCCGCGAGGCGTCGGTGAGCGCCGCGTCCGAGAAGTACTTGGACCAGCTCCAGCCGCCCAACGAGACCACCGCGCGCAGCTGCGGGTTCTGCGCCTTGAGCTTGCGGAGCTGGTTGAAGTTGCCCTTGAGCGGCTGGTCGGCGGTGTCGGCCACGCCGTCCACCGACTCCTCGGCGCCCACCGGGCGCTGGTAGTCGGCCCAGGCGTCGCCCACCCCGGCGCCGTTGGCCTCGAAGCAGGTGCCGTCGGCGGAGACGTTGCCGAAGGCGTAGTTGATCACGGTCAGCTTGCCGGCCTGGCCGCTGTCCTGGACCTTCTTGGCGGTGAAGCCGCTGTAGATGCCCCACTGGGTGAAGTAGCCGACCCGCTGGCCCTCCAGCCGGTGGTTCTTCTCGTGGGCCTGCGCCGGGGCGGCCGCGAAGGCGGAGGCGGAGGCGAGCAGGACGGCGGCGAGGACCGCGGATGTGCGTCTGGTCATTCCGTGAATCTCTCCGATTCAGCGTCAATTGGTATGGACCATGTGCTGAGGGAGAGGTTTAGTCCATTGGCCGGGAACGCACAAGGGGCCGGACCGCACGATGCGGTCCGGCCCCTCGCGGCCTACTGGCGCCGTCAGCCGATCAGGCTGCGCAGCACGTACTGCAGGATGCCGCCGTTGCGGTAGTAGTCCGCCTCACCGGGGGTGTCGATGCGCACCACCGCGTCGAACTCGGTGCTCGTGCCCGCCGGGCCGACCGCCTTGACCTTGACGGTCTTCGGGGTGCGGCCCTCGTTCAGCTCGGTGACACCGGTGAACTCGAAGGTCTCCTCGCCGGTCAGGCCCAGCGAGTCGGCGTTCTCGCCGGCCGGGAACTGCAGCGGCAGGACGCCCATGCCGATCAGGTTGGAGCGGTGGATGCGCTCGTAGGACTCGGCGATGACGGCCTTGACGCCGAGCAGCGCGGTGCCCTTGGCCGCCCAGTCGCGGGACGAGCCGGAGCCGTACTCCTTGCCCGCCAGGACCACCAGCGGGGTGCCCGCGGCCTGGTAGTTCTGCGAGGCGTCGTAGATGAACGACACCGGCGCGTCGGCCTGGGTGAAGTCGCGGGTGTAGCCGCCCTCGGTGCCGGGCGCGATCTGGTTGCGCAGGCGGATGTTGGCGAAGGTGCCGCGGATCATCACCTCGTGGTTGCCGCGGCGCGAGCCGTACGAGTTGAAGTCGCGCTTCTCCACGCCGTTGGCGGTCAGGTACTGCGCCGCCGGGGTGCCGGGCTTGATGTTGCCGGCCGGGGAGATGTGGTCGGTGGTGACCGAGTCGCCCAGCTTGGCCAGCACGCGGGCGCCGGAGATGTCGCTCACCGGGCTCGGGGTCTTGGCCATGCCCTCGAAGTACGGGGGCTTGCGGACGTAGGTGGACTCGGCGTCCCACTCGAAGGTGTTGCCGGTCGGGATGGGCAGCGACTGCCAGCGGTGGTCGCCGGCGAAGACGTCCGCGTAGTCCTTGGCGAACATGTCCTGGTCGATGGAGTTGGCGACCGTGTCGGCCACCTCCTGCTCCGACGGCCAGATGTCGGCGAGGAAGACGTCGTTGCCGTCGGCGTCCTGGCCCAGGGCGTCCTTGGTGATGTCGACGTTCATGTTGCCGGCCAGGGCGTAGGCGACCACCAGCGGCGGGGAGGCCAGGTAGTTCATCTTGACGTCCGGGTTGATCCGGCCCTCGAAGTTGCGGTTGCCGGAGAGCACCGAGACCACCGCGAGGTCCGACTCGTTCACCGCGGCGGAGACCTCCTCGGGCAGCGGGCCCGAGTTGCCGATGCAGGTGACGCAGCCGTAGCCGACCAGGTTGAAGCCCAGCTTCTCCATGTACGGGAGCAGGCCGGCCTTCTCGTAGTAGTCCATGACGACCTTGGAGCCGGGCGCCAGGGTGGTCTTGACCCAGGGCTTGACGTGCAGGCCCTTCTCCACGGCCTTCTTCGCCAGCAGGGCGGCGCCCAGCATGACGGAGGGGTTGGAGGTGTTGGTGCAGGAGGTGATCGAGGCGATCACGACCGCGCCGTTGTCGATCTCGTAGGTCGAGCCGTCGGGGGAGGTGACGGTGGTCGGCTTCGAGGCCTCGGCCGAGTAGGTCGGCAGCGCCTCGGCGAACTTGGTGGCGGCCTCGGCCAGGACCACCCGGTCCTGCGGGCGCTTCGGGCCGGAGATCGACGGGACGACGGTGGAGACGTCCAGCTCCAGGTACTCGGAGTAGACCGGCTCGACCGACGGGTCGTGCCAGAGGCCCTGCTCCTTGGCGTACGCCTCGACCAGGGCGAGCTGCTGCTCGTCGCGGCCGGTGAGCTTCAGGTAGTTGATGGTCTCGGCGTCGATCGGGAAGATCGCACAGGTCGAGCCGAACTCCGGCGACATGTTGCCGATGGTGGCGCGGTTCGCCAGCGGGATCGAGGTGACGCCCTCGCCGTAGAACTCGACGAACTTGCCGACCACACCGTGCTTGCGCAGCATCTCGGTGATGGTGAGCACCAGGTCGGTGGCGGTGGTGCCGGCCGGGAGCTGGCCGTTCAGCTTGAAGCCGACCACGCGCGGGATCAGCATCGAGACCGGCTGGCCGAGCATCGCGGCCTCGGCCTCGATGCCGCCGACGCCCCAGCCCAGCACGCCCAGGCCGTTGACCATGGTGGTGTGCGAGTCGGTGCCGACGCAGGTGTCGGGGTACGCCTGGCCGTTGCGGACCATGACGGTGCGGGCCAGGTGCTCGATGTTGACCTGGTGGACGATGCCGGTGCCGGGCGGGACGACCTTGAACTCGTCGAACGCGGTCTGGCCCCAGCGCAGGAACTGGTAGCGCTCCTTGTTGCGGCCGTACTCGATCTCGACGTTCTGGACGAAGGCGTCCGGGGTGCCGAACTTGTCGGCGATGACGGAGTGGTCGATGACCAGCTCGGCCGGCGCCAGCGGGTTGATCTTGGACGGGTCGCCGCCCAGCTCCTTCACGGCCTCGCGCATGGTGGCCAGGTCGACCACGCAGGGCACGCCGGTGAAGTCCTGCATGATCACGCGCGCCGGGGTGAACTGGATCTCCTCGGACGGCTCGGCCGTCGGGTCCCAGCCGCCCAGGGCGCGGATGTGGTCGGCGGTGATGTTGGCGCCGTCCTCGGTGCGGAGCAGGTTCTCCAGCAGGACCTTGAGGCTGTACGGCAGCCGCTCGGCACCCTCGACGGCGGAGAGCTTGAAGATCTCGTACGACTCGTCGCCCACCTGCAGCGAGCTGCGGGCGTCGAAGCTGTTCGCGGACACGACTGACTCCTTCTTGGTCCACCCGGTGATAAGGTAAGCCTTAGCTAACCTGCCTGCTGTCGCTTACCGGGCCGATGATGGAGGTCCGCACCTCTGGACCCCTCGGCAAGTATCTTGACGTCAAGATAAATCGTAACGCGGAATGTATCTCGATGTCGAGATAAACCATAGTGCATGGGCTCCGCCCACACTCCACCGGCTCGCCCCACCACCGCGCTGCCGTGCTTCCCACCAGGGTGCACCTCCCGACCCCCCGAGCACGACCGGGGCGTAACGCAACCGGCCGCCCCGCGCGTCTGTCTTCTGAGTACGGGGACGGCGACAGGGGTGCGCGGGTGGTGGTGGGACGACGCAGGGCCGCCGAGGAGCGGCGCGAGTTCGAGGAGTTCGCGCACACCCGGGGCGCCGCGCTGTTCCGCACCGCGCTGCTGCTGTGCGGCGACTGGCACCTCGCCGAGGACCTCACCCAGACCGCCCTCGCCCGGATCTACGCCTCCTGGCACCGGGTCAAGCACGCCGAGAGCCCCGCCGCGTACGCCCGCACCGTGCTGGTCCGCTGCTACCTCTCGCACCGGCGGCTGCGCCGCAGCGCCGAACTCCCCGTGCTCCACAGCGTCCCCGAGCAGGCCGCCCCCGACCACGACCCCGCGCTGCGGGTCGCCCTGCTCGCCGCGCTCGCCGAACTGCCGCCCAAGGACCGGGCGGTGCTGGTGCTGCGCTACTGGGAGGACCGGAGCGTCGACGAGACCGCCGCCGAACTCCAGCTCTCCCCCGGCACCGTCCGGGTCCGCGCCCTGCGCGCCCTGACCAGGCTGCGCCGCCAGCTCGCCCCGCACCTGGACAGCCTGGTGCCGTGACCGCACCGACCGCCGCACCGGCCGACCGACCGCATTGACCACACCGACCGCACCGACCGTCAGAGAGCGAGAAACCTCCCGATGCCCGAGCAGGAGCTGAGCGACGTCTTCGTGCGGGCGGTCGGTGGCAGCGCGCCCGACCTCGGCCTGCTGGTCGCCGGGGCCACCGCCGAGGGGCGGGCCATCCGGGTGCGGCGGCGGCTCGCGCTGGCCGGGGCGGTCGCCGTCGTCGCCGCGCTCGCGGTGGGCGGCGGGCTGCTGCTGCGCCCCGGCGCGGGCCCCGGGCCGTCCGCGGTGGCGGCCGCCCGGCCCGGATCCGGATCCGGACTCGGACCCGGATCCGGTGGGCCGTCCGCCGTCCCCGCGCCCTCGGTCACCAAGGCCAGGCCCGTGGTGCTCGACCGGCTGCTGGTGTTCGTCCCGGACCTGGTCCTCGACAGCTGGAGCGAGGAGGGCTCGACCGCCGACGGCACGCGGACCGACACCGTCCGGGCCCGGTTCCGCACCGCCTCCGGCGCGGACGCCGGGACGGTCGAGGTGCGCGTGCAGCAGCCCGGCGGGACGCCGCGGGGCGTCGGCGAGAGCTACGACTGCCGCAACCACCGGGACACCGAGGAGTGCGCCCCGGTCACCGGCAAGGACACCAACGGCGTGCTGCTCGCGCTCTCCGACCAGCAGCACCGGACCACTTACCGGGCGGACCTGCTCGACCACCACGGCGTCCGGACCGTCCTGACCGCCACCGGCCCGGAGGGCGGCGACCCGCCGTTGGACCGCAACCGGCTCGCCAAGGCCGCCGCCGGACTGGACGCGCTGGCCAGCACCGAGGAGGAGCAGGCCCGGGAGTCCGCCCGGCAGCGGGCCCTGACGGCCGACACGAGCCCGCCCGCCACCACCGGCCCCTCCGCCTTCCCGCCCGCCGCCCCTTCCGCCACCCGGCCGCCGAACGCGGCGGATGGCGGGGCGGGTGGCTCGGCGGGCCCGGTCGGCGGCGGATGAGCACCCCGGTGGCGGGGCGGCCGGGGCGAACGGACTAGCGTGAGCCGAATGATCGTGGTGGACGCTTCCGCAGTGGTGCTGTCGCTCGCCGACCGGGGCCCCCGGGGCGACGCCGCCCGGGCCGCGCTGGCCGCCGACCCCGAGTGGGTGGCGCCCGAGCACGTGGTGATCGAGGTGATGCAGTCGCTGCGCGGGCTGTACCTCGCCAAGGAACTGACGGCCGAAGAGGTCACCGCCCTGACCCGCCGACTGCCCGGACTCGCCATCCGCAAGGTGGAGGTCGCCCCGCTGCTCGGCCGGATCTGGGAGCTCAAGGACAACCTGACCCCGGACGACGCCGCCTACGTCGCGGTCGCCGAGCACCACCATGCCCCGCTGATCACCGCCGACCTGCGCCTGATGCGCGCCAGCGGCCCGCGCTGCGAGATCCGCGGCATCACGGCGACGGGCTGACTGCCCGATGGCCGACCGGGCGGCGGGACGGCCTGGGTCGGGACGGGATGGGCCGGGACCGGACGGGCCGGGGACGGGATCGGACGGGCCGGCTGACCGTAGCGGTGCTGTTCGAGTGCCGGTTCCCGTACGGGTGACTGCGGGTGGCGGTGCGGCACGGCGGCGTGCGCGGCGGGGCGGGGGCGGCCACCGTGTCGGGTGTTGTTCTCCCTGACGGCCCGTCGGAAGGTCCGCGATGCCCCTGTCCTCCGCTGCCGGTGCGCTGCTGGTGCCGCTCGCCCTGCTGCCGATCGCTCCGCCCGCCGCCCAGGGCCCGGCCGGTGCTCCCGGACCGGCCAGTGCCTCCGGGGCCGCCGGCGTTCCCGGGACCGACCGGGTGGTGGACACCCGGTTCGACCGGGCGGACGGCTTCGTCCCGGCCCGGGCGATCACCCACGCGCCCGACCTGGTGCCGTACGGCTCGCAGGTGCGGGTCACGGTCGGCCGCGCGGCCGGGCACACCTCCGTCACGCTGGAACTCGCCGGGGTGGCCGGTGCGCACGAGTTCCCCGCGCACGTGCACACCGGGCGCTGCGGCGCCGACCCGGCGTCCTCCGGGCCGCACTACCAGCAGGTGGCCGGGTCGGACGCCGCCGACAACGAGGTGCGGATGACCGTGCGCACCGCCCCGGACGGGTCCGGCACCGCCTCGGTGGCCGTCCCGTGGGAGTTCCGGCCCGACGAGGCGCACTCGCTGGTGCTGCACGCGGGCACGCCCGCCGGTCCGCACGCCGCGGCCGACCGGGCGGCCTGCGTGGACGTCGACTTCTGAGGCCCTCAGGACCCGGGACCCCTCAGGACCCGAGGGTCGCCACCATCACGGCCTTGATGGTGTGCAGCCGGTTCTCGGCCTGGTCGAAGACCACCGAGTGCGCCGACTCGAACAGCTCGTCGGTGCACTCCAGTTCCGACATGCCGGTGAGCTCGTGCATCTGCCGGCCGACCTCGGTGCCGAGGTCGTGGAACGCGGGCAGGCAGTGCAGGAACTTGACCGCCGGGTTCCCGGTGGCGCGCACCGTGTCCATCGAGACCTGGTAGGGCTTCAGCAGCGCGATCCGCTCGGCCCAGACCTCCTTGGGCTCGCCCATCGACACCCAGACGTCGGTGTAGAGGAAGTCCGCCCCCGCGACGCCGGCCGCCACGTCCTCGGTGAGGGTGATCCGGGCGCCGCTGGCCCCCGCCAGCGACTCGGCCGCCTTGCGGACCTCCTCGGCGGGCCAGAGCGAGGCGGGCGCGACGATCCGGATGTCCATGCCCAGCAGCGCGCCGGTGACCAGGATCGAGTTGCCCATGTTGAAGCGGGCGTCGCCGAGGTAGACCAGGGTGGTCTCGTTCAGCGGCTTGCCGGAGTGCTCCTGGATGGTGAGCACGTCGGCCAGCATCTGGGTCGGGTGCCACTCGTCGGTCAGGCCGTTCCAGACCGGGACGCCCGCGTGCGCGGCCAGTTCCTCGACGATCTCCTGCCCGTCGCCGCGGTACTCGATGCCGTCGAACATCCGGCCCAGCACCCGCGCGGTGTCCTTGATCGACTCCTTGTGCCCCATCTGCGACCCGGCCGGGTCCAGGTAGGTGGTGGACGCGCCCTGGTCGTGGGCGGCCACCTCGAAGGCGCAGCGGGTGCGGGTGGAGGTCTTGGCGAAGATCAGCGCGATGTTCTTGCCGCGCAGCCGGGGCTGCTCGGTGCCCGCGTACTTGGCGGCCTTCAGCTGGGCCGCCAGGTCGACCAGGTGGCGGAACTCCTGGGGAGTGAAGTCGAGCTCCTTGAGGAAGTGCCTGTTCCGGAGGTTGAACGCCATACCGGTCTCCTGGGTCGATCAACGGACTGAGACGGGAAGTGTATACGAGGATTCGAATATTCATGCAACACTGTGATGGCCGACGCGTTGCCGGGGCCCGGACGGCCCGCTCCAGGCCGTCCGGGCCCCCGAGCCCTCCGGGCCCCGGGGTTTGCCCGGGGGCCCGGGACGCTTCGGGGTCAGAGCCGGGGGTCGACCGGTTCGGACTCCAGGGCCAGCACCGCGAACACCGCCTCGTGCACCCGCCACAGCGGTTCGCCGGCCGCCAGCCGGTCCAGCGACTCCAGGCCGAGCGCGTGCTCGCGCAGGGCGAGCGAGCGCTTGTGGCCGAGCGAGCGCTGGCGCAGCCGGTCCAGGTGCCGGGTGTAGTCCGGGCCGTAGATGATCCGCAGGTACTCGCGGCCGCGGACCTTCAGCCCGGGCTGGACCAGCCGCCCGGAGCCGTCCCGGTGCAGCGGGTCGACCGGCTTGACCACCACGCCCTCGCCGCCGGCCCCGGTCAGCTCCTCCCACCAGGCGACGGCGGCGGCGACCGAGGACTCGTCCCCGGTGTCGACCAGCAGCCGCCCGGTGCGGTGCAGCACCGGCTCCACGGCCGCCCGGTCGGCGGCCAGCCGGTCGGCCTCCACCAGCCGGTCGATCAGGGCGAGGTGCTCGGTGTGCGGGCGCAGCGCCAGGTTGGCGCCCTCGGCGGCGAGCAGCTGGAACGGGGCCAGCCGGATGCCTTCGAGGCCCTCGGTCGGCCAGCAGTAGCGCCGGTACGCCTCGGTGAAGGACCGGGCGTCCTCGGCCCGCTCCTGCTGGCGGACCGTCAGCTCCGCCACGTCCATCCCGCGGTCGGCGGCCCGGGCGAGGGCGTCGAGCGCGGCGGGCAGGGCGGCCCCGGCGGCCGCGCCGACGGCGGCGTACTGGCGGCGCAGCAGTTCGACCGCCTTGAGCGACCAGGGCAGCAGCTCGGCGTCCAGCAGCAGCCAGCCGGTGTCGAGTTCGTCGAACAGGCCGGCGTCCTCGGCGGCGGCCCGCAGCCGGTCGAGGATCGCCCCGGTGAGCTGCTGGTCGTTGAGGAAGGCGCGGCCGGTCCTGGTCCAGATCGCGCCGGGGCCGGGCAGGCCGAAGCGCTTCTCCAGGGCGGCCTCGTCCCGGGCGACCAGGACGACGGCCCGCGAGCCCATGTGCTTCTCCTCGCAGACCACCTGCTGCACCCCGTCGTGCCGGTAGGCGAAGAACGCCTCCTCGGGGTGCTCCAGCAGGCCCTCGCGCCGGGAGGTCGGCGAGGGGGCCATGGTGGGCGGCAGGTAGGCGAGCAGCCTCGGGTCGAGCGCGAAGCGGCTCATCACCTCCAGCGCGGCGGC
The DNA here is from genome assembly GCF_000721345.1 of Kitasatospora sp. NRRL B-11411. Lineage (NCBI taxonomy): Bacteria > Bacillati > Actinomycetota > Actinomycetes > Kitasatosporales > Streptomycetaceae > Kitasatospora > Kitasatospora sp. NRRL B-11411. The sequence continues at coordinate 97,468 of NZ_JOGH01000007.1, forward strand.
GGCGTTCTCCTCCCGGACGGCGACGTTGCCGAACCGGGCGGTCTCCACCACCCGGCGGCCGGCCACGTCGGCCAGGTCGAGCGGACGGCCCTCGCGGCCGCCGGGCGCGTCGGTGTGCATCGGGCGGACCGGCTCGTACCACTCCTGCTCGGCCGGGACGGCGACGATCTCCCGCTCCGGGTAGCGCAGCGCGGTCAGGCTGCCGCCGAACACGCAGCCGGTGTCCAGGCAGATGGTGTTGTTGAGGAAGCTCGCCACCGGCACCGGGGTGTGGCCGTAGACCACCAGGGCGCGGCCGCGGTACTCCTCGGCCCACGGGTAGCGCACCGGCAGGCCGTACTCGTCGGTCTCGCCGGTGGTGTCGCCGTACAGCGCGTGCGAGCGGACCCGGCCGGAGGCGCGGCCGTGGAACTTCTCCGGCAGGCCGGCGTGGCAGACCACCAGCGCGCCGCCGTCCAGCAGGTAGTGGCTGACCAGGCCGCGCATGAACTCCCGCACCCGGGCCCGGAACTCGTCGCTCTCGGCGGACAGCTGGTCGATCGACTCCTGCAGGCCGTGCGAGACGGTGACCTTGCGGCCGCCCATCCAGCGGCCGAGCTTGTTCTCGTGGTTGCCGGGGACGCAGAGGGCGTGGCCGGCCTCGACCATGCCCATCACCAGGCGCAGCACGCCCGGGGTGTCCGGGCCGCGGTCGACCAGGTCGCCGACGAAGACCGCGGTGCGGCCCTCGGGGTGCGCGGCGTCCACGGCGCGGCCCTGCTCGTCGCGGGTGATCCGGTAGCCGAGCCGGCCGAGCAGGGTCTCCAGCTCGGAGCGGCAGCCGTGGATGTCGCCGACGACGTCGAACGGGCCGGTCAGGTGCCGCAGGTCGTTGTACCGCTTCTCCGGGACGATCTCGGCGCGCTCGACCTCCTCGACGCCGCGCAGCACGTGCACCTTGCGGAAGCCCTCGCGCTCCAACCCGCGCAGCGAGCGGCGCAGCTCGCGCTGGTGACGGGGGATCACGTGCGCCGGCAGCTGCCGGTCCGGCCTGGCCCGGTTGCGCTCGGCGCACACCTCGGCCGGGATGTCCAGCACGATGGCGATCGGCAGCACGTCGTGCTCCCGGGCGATGGCGAGCAGCTGGCGGCGGCTCTCCTGCTGGACGTTGGTGGCGTCGACCACGGTGAGCCGGCCCGCCGCGAGCCGCTTGCCGACGATGTAGTGCAGCACGTCGAAGGCGTCGGCGGAGGCGGACTGGTCGTTCTCGTCGTCGGCGACCAGCCCCCGGCAGAAGTCGGAGGAGACCACCTCGGTGGGCTTGAAGTGCCTGCGGGCGAAGCTGGACTTGCCGGAGCCGGTGCTGCCGATCAGCACCACCAGCGAGACGTCGGTGACGGGCAGCCGGCGGCCGGCCCGGGCAGGGGTCGGCTCCGGGGTTTCGGTGGTCATCGGTGGGCGCTCCCTTCCGGGGCGTGGTCGTGCGACGGGGTGCCGGTGACAGCGGGTCCAGCGGCGTCGGGTTCGGTGGTGACGGGTTCGGTGGCGGCGGGTTCGGCGGTGGCGGGTTCAGTGGTGGTGACGGGTTCGGTGGCGGCGGGTTCGGCGAGGCGGAAGTGCGCGAGCTGGGTGGGTGCGCCGACCTCGGGGTCGACCGGACCGACCGGCTCCAGTTCGACGGTGTAGCCGTAGTCGGCCGCGACCTGCTCCGTCCAGGCCGCGAACTCGGCGCGGCTCCACTCGAAGCGGTGGTCGTCGTGCCGCTTGTGCCCGGCGGGCAGGGTCTCCCAGCGGACGTTGTACTCGGCGTTCGGAGTGGTGACCACGACCGCACCGGGCCGGGCCGCGCCGAACACGGCGTACTCCAGCGCGGGCAGCCGGGGCAGGTCGAGGTGCTCGATGACCTCGCACAGCACCGCCGCGTCGTAGCCCTTCAGCCGGGCGTCGGTGTACGTCAGCGCACCCTGGACCAGCTTCACCCGGCGGGCCTGACGCTCCGGCAGCCGGTCCAGCCGCAGCCGGCGGGCGGCGATCGTCAGCGCGAGGGAGGACACGTCCACCCCGAGCACCTCGGTCACCCGCGGTTCCTTGAGCAGCGCGCCCACCAACTCGCCCTGCCCGCAGCCCAGGTCGAGCACCCGGGCCGCGCCGGTGCGGGCCAGCGCCGCCAGGATCGCCGTCCGCCGCTGCGCGGCGAGCGACTCCCCGCGCTCCCGGCCGTCCTCCGCAGCACCGGCGGTCTCCGCCACCGCCGTGATCGGTCCGGTCGACCCGGTGACGTTCACCTCCTCAGTGGTAGCCGTGACAGTCGTGACAGTCGTGACATCTGCGATGTCTGCGGTCTCCGGAGCGTCCGGGACGTCCGGGACGGCGTTGTCGATCTCCTCGGCCTCGCGGTCGTCGGCCTCGGCCAGCCGGGCCAGCGCCAGGCGCTCGGTGGCGAGCCTGGTCAGCGACCAGCGGCGGGAGAGGTAGCGGCGGATGATCAGGGCCCGTTCGGGGTGGTCGGCGAGCCAGCCCTGGCCGGCCGCGAGCAGCTTGTCGACCTCGTCGGGGGCGACCCAGTAGTGCTTGGACCCGTCGAGGACCGGCAGCAGCACGTAGAGGTGCTGCAGCGCGTCGGCGAGCCGCAGGGTGCCGGTCAGTTCGAGCCGCACGTACCGGGAGTCGCCCCACTCGGGGAAGGACTCGTCCAGCGGGACGGGCCGCGCGTCGACCTGCCAGCCCAGCGGGGCGAACAGCCGCTCCACCAGCCCGGGGCCGTCGCCGCCGGCCACCGGGACGGCGGGCAGCGCGATCCGCAGCGGCAGCGCCCGGCCGGGCAGTTCGGGCCGGTGCGCGCACTCGCCCTTCATCGCGGACCGGTAGACCGTGCGCAGCGCCACCGCGAGCAGCGAGGAGGCGGCGTACGGGCGGTCGTTGACGTACTGGGCGAGCGCGAGGTCGGGCGAGCCGGACCGGCCCTTGCCGCGGCCTTGGCGGAGCAGCGCGGTGGGGTCGATTTCCAGCAGCAGCGCGGCGGTGCACGCCTGCTCCCCGGCCTCGGGGTAGAAGACGTGGGCCGTGCCGTGCGCGGTGGCGAACCGCTGCACCTTGTCGGGGTGCTTGTGCAGCAGGAAGCCCAGGTCGGAGGCGGGGTTCTCGGCAGTGCCGGTGGTGGAGATCGATACGAACACCCGGCCGAGTATGGCCCGCCGGCCTGTTCGGGGGCACCAGGTTTTGTCCGTCCGGTGAGCGTGTTGGTCAGCCCTCGGCCCGATTGGTTACGGTGCGGGATGTGACTGCTGAAACCTCCACCCCCGCAAGCGGCGCGGTGGCCGCCGGCCTGGCGACCATCGCGGCCGACGGCACCGTCCTCGACACCTGGTTCCCCGCGCCCGAGCTGGCCGCCGCTCCCGGCCCGTCCGGCACCGTCCGGCTGAGCGCCGAGGAGGCCGAGCTGGCGCTCGGCCCGGGCGCCGCCGAGGCGCTCCGCACCGACGCCCGGCGCGGCGTCGAGGTGGTGGCGGTGCGCACCGTGATCTCCTCGCTGGACGAGAAGCCGTTGGACGCGCACGACGTCTACCTGCGGCTGCACCTGCTCTCCTCCCGTCTGGTGAAGCCGCACGGCCAGAGCCTGGACGGCATCTTCGGCCTGCTGGCGAACGTCGCCTGGACGTCGATCGGCCCGACCCCGGTCGCCAACGTGGAGCGGGCCCGGCTGGCGGTGCGCGCCGAGGGCGGGCAGCTGGCCCTGTACGGCATCGACAAGTTCCCCCGGATGACCGACTACGTGGCGCCGGCCGGCGTCCGGATCGCCCACGCCGACCGGGTGCGCCTGGGCGCGCACCTGGCCGAGGGCACCACGGTGATGCACGAGGGCTTCGTCAACTTCAACGCGGGCACCCTGGGCACCTCGATGGTCGAGGGCCGGATCAGCGCGGGCGTGGTGGTCGGCGACCACAGCGACGTCGGCGGCGGCTCCTCGATCATGGGCACCCTCTCCGGCGGCGGCAAGCAGGTCGTCTCGGTGGGCGAGCGCTGCCTGCTGGGCGCCAACGCGGGCATCGGCATCTCGCTCGGCAACGACTGCGTGGTCGAGGCCGGCCTGTACGTCACCGCCGGCACCCGGGTCACCACCCCGGACGGCTCGGTGGCCAAGGCCGTGGAGCTGTCCGGCCAGGACAACCTGCTGTTCCGCCGCAACTCGCAGTCGGGCGCGGTCGAGGTGATCGCCCGCTCCGGTTCGTGGGGCGGTCTGAACGCGGATCTGCACTCGCACAACTGACCTCCTGTCAGGCGGTGTTCGTCCGTCGGCCGGGCTCCTGCTCCCCAGCAGCCCGGCCGACGGCGGTCCCGGCGGCCCCGACGGCCGGGCCTCGCTCGTGCCCGGCGCCGTAGCCCAGCGGGGGCGGGCCCCGCAAACTCGGCTCACTCCTGCGGCTGACCAGGGCCGCCGGTTGGACCTCAACGGGTGGTCCGGGGTGACCGCGCGCGGCGGGGGCTCGTTGGACCGGCGGCGCCGACCCCCGGCGCTTCACACCGCACCACCGAGCTGAAGGGGCCCCCTCATGTCCGAGCCCTGGACCGAGCCGCCCACTGCGGACACCGCCGACGGCGACGCGCCCGCCACCCCGAAGTCGCTGTTGGAGCAGATGCAGGAACTGCTCGCCTCGATCAACACCGACCTGGCCGGACTCGACTCCGACCTGCGCTCCGCCGCCACCCGCGGCGAGCAGGACACCCCGGCGGACGGTTCGCCCCGCACCTGAGCGCCGCACGCCGCCGGGACCGGCGGGCCCAGCGGGACCACGAGCCTCGGCTCCTCCCGCCGGGCCGCACCCGGCGCCCCCGCGCCGAACAGGTCCTCCCCGCCCTCCTCCCGTTCCTCCCGTTCCTCCCTCTCCGCCCGCTCTCCCGGTCCGTCGTCCGGGGCCCGCGCACCCGCTGGACCCCGCTGCTCGCGCAGGAGTTCGGCCACCAGGTCGCGGCACTCGGAGCCGGCGTCCAGCCCGTCGATGCAGCTCCAGTACAGGCTCTCGGTCTCGGCCCCGCAGGCGAGCACCACCAGGCTCTCGTTCATCTGCTCCAGCAGCAGGGCGAGTTCGGTCAGCACCGGCTCCAGTTCGCCGAGCGCGCTGAACCGCTCGACCAGCGTCGGCCCGGACCACTCCGGGTACACCCCGACCGGGCCGCCGGGCAGGTCGTCCAGGCCCGGTTCGGGTGGCTGCCGCAGGCAGCTCGCGGTGTGCGCGCCGGCCTCGCAGAGCAACTGCCCGAGGGTGGCGAAGGACTCCCCGTCGTGGTCGGCGATCCGGGCTCCCACCGCTTCGGTGAGCAGCCCGGACTGCCAGGCCTCGTGCAGGATGTCGCCGGTCGTCCGGGCCTCGGTCAGGGCGTGCCGGACGGTCTTGATCAGCCGCAGCGCCTCCATGGTGCGCTCCCCTCGTCCACCGCCGCCGTCCTTCGGCGGTCGGTCACGGGGATCAGCGTGCCGCCGCCCGCGCGCTGCTCCCAGCGGGTTCGGCGCACCTGTGGACAACCCGGCCCTGTGGACAACCCGGGTCCCCCGCACGAGGGAATTCCGGCTGATTTCCCGGCACTTCGGGAACCCTCCCTAGGGCACCGGGAACCTGCTCTCGTTGCGCTCGATCTTCTCCGCCAGCGCCCGCAGCGGGTCCACCTCCAGCACGGTGCACAGCTGGAACAGGTAGGCCAGCACGTCGGCCACCTCGTCGCGGACCCGGTGCGCCGCCCGTTCGTCCGACATCACGTCGGCGGCCTGTTCGGGCGTCAACCACTGGAAGATCTCCAGCAGTTCGCCGGCCTCGACGGTCAGCGCCGAGGCCAGGTTCTTCGGGGTGTGGTACTGCTGCCAGTCGCGGGCGGCCGCGAACTCGGCCAGCCGCCGCTGCAGCCCGGACACCGTCAACCCCGGCCCTGGCACCGTCAACTCATTCCCCGGCACCGCCCCGGACACCGCCGCCCCGGGCTCCGCGTCCGGCACCGTCCGCTCTTCTTCGTCGCTCATTCCCCCAGGTCTACCACCGCGTCCTCGCCGCGCGCCGCGCCCTGCACCGGCACCCGGGCGGCGGGCTCGGTGCGGCGCAGCAGGCTGTGGCCGGTGGCCGGATCGCGTCGGCACTCGACCAGTTCGACGCCGTCCAGGCCGAGGGCCGCGCCGGGTTCCTGGAGGGTGGCCAGCAGCCGGATGTCGCCCTTGCCGGTGACCTCGCGGGCCAGCCGGAGCAGGGCGGCGGCCTGTTCGGCGGCCAGGCCCGCCCCGACGTCCTCGGCGAGCAGCACCAACTGGCGGTGCGCGTCCGGTACTTCGATGGCGGGGTCGACGTCCAGCACGGCCGCGCCGGTGAGCAGGACGGCAGCGAAGGCGAGCAGCCGCAGCATGCCGTCGGAGGCCTGGTCGGCGCCGGTGCGGCCGAGCACGCCCTCGTCGAAGACGGCGATCAGCCGCTGCCGTTCGGCCTCGCCGCGGCGGGCGACGCCGAGGCCGAGCAGCGGGTGCGGGGCGGCGGCCTGGACGGCGCGCAGCAGGCGGGCCCAGCGGCGCGGGCACTCGTGCTCCAGCCGGTGGAGCACCGCGGAGATGTTGCCCGCGGTACCGCGCAACCGGGCCTGCGGCTCGGGCCGCCCCCAGCCGCGCATCGCGGCCGGCACGGGGTGCAGCGCGAACATCTCGCGCAGCGCGGTGAGCACCTGCTCGGCGGCGGCCAGCACCTTGCGCTCGCCCTTGGAGGATCCGGCGACCCGCAGCGGGAGTTGGGCGGTGATCAGGCTGCCGCTGGGCAGCGGGGCCCGGATGTCGCCCTGCCGGGAGTCGTTGTGCCAGGTGACGTTGACCCGGCCGCGGGCAAGGTCCTGTTCGCCGGTCTCCATCAGGGTCCGGCCGTCCAGGGTGAGCAGTTCGCGGGCGATCCGGACGCGTTCGTCGGTGCGCACCACCACTTCGAGCCGGATCGTTCCGACGCAGGAGCGCACGGTGCAGCCCAGGATGATCGCGTTGCGCCCGTGCGGCACGCAGCCGATCAGCCCGCCGCGCACGGGGGCGGCGAGCGGGCCGCGCGGGCCGCCGACGCCGTCCAGCGAGGGCCTGATCTCCTCCCCGAGGGCCAGCCGGGAGAGCACGCTCAACGCGTCCAGCGCGTTGGACTTGCCCGCCCCGGACGGCCCGTGCACCACCGTCAGCGGCGCCATCGGCAGCACGGCCCGCCGGTAGGATTTGAAGGAGGTCAGCCGCAACTCCTCGATGATGGGGCGCTTCACCTCCGGCGCGGACGCGGTCGCGGGCGCCGTCACCGGTACGGGCGCCACCGTCGGAACGGGCGCCACCGTCGGAACGAACGGCTGCCGCGCCTCGCGGGGGGCGGCAGGCAGGGGCGGGGCCAAGGAAGCTTCGCTGGTCACCCGGAGCACTCTAGGTGCGCCCTGAGGTGCAGAAACGTCCCTCCTGACGCCCTTTCACCCCTTCGAGTCCCAACCGTCCCCGGCGCCGCCCGGCCCCGTCACTCGTACGCGGTGACCAGCACCGAACCGGTGACCTCCACCGGTTCGGGCAGCGCCGCCAGCGCGGCGGCCAGCGCGGCCGGTTCGGTGTGCCAGGCACTCGGGCCCATGCCGACCACGGCGGCGGCGTCCGCCCGCGACAGCCGCAGCGCGAACTCCACCTCGGTGCGCTCCACCGGCGCGAACCAGGGGCCGAGCTTCTCGCCGATCCGCCGCTCCTTGTCCTCGTCCACTGACAGCAGGCCCAGCGCGCCCACCAGTTCCCGCAGGTGGCGGGAGGTGGGGGCGGCCACCAGCAGCCGGCCGCCGGGGCGCAGCACCCGCCGCATCTCGGGGCCGTTGCGCGGCGCGAACACGTTCAGCAGCACGTCGGCGGCGCCGTCCCGCAGCGGCAGCGGCCGCCAGGCGTCGCAGACCACCGCGCCGATCCGCGGGTGCGCCTTCGCGGCGCGCCGCAGCGCGTACTTGGACAGGTCGAGCGCCGCGCCCGCCGCGTCCGGCCGGGCTTCCAGCACCCGGGCCAGGTAGTGGCCGGTGCCCGCGCCGAGGTCCGCGACCAGTCCGCTCTCCGCTGCGACCCCGGCGGCGGCCGCGGCCAGCGCCCGTTCCAGCGGGGCGTAGTGGCCGGCCGCCAGGAAGTCGCCGCGGGCCGCGACCATCTCGGCGGTGTCGGCGGTGCCCTGCTTGGCGTCCCCCGCCAGCAGGCTCACGTAGCCCTGCCGGGCCTGGTCGAAGCTGTGGCCGTCGGCGCAGCGCAGGGTGCGGCCGTCCAGTGCCAGCGGGCGGGCGCAGTGCGGGCAGACCAGGTAGGGCTCGATGTCCTGCAGCAACTCGCTCGCATCCTCGGCGCAGATCGTTCGGTGCCCGGGAACCGTCAGGGGCCGGGGGAACGTCGAGGGTATCCCGCCCGCGGGCGCCTCGTCGCTCTCCCGGCCCCTGACGCGTCGGGGCCGCCCGGTGGGGCTCCTCACTCCTCGCCGTCGTCGCCGACCTCTTCCTCCTCCGACTCGTCGACCACCCACATCGCCAGCCGCTCCGCCACGCCGGTGATGCCGAGCTTGCCCTCCCGGATCGCCCGGGCCAGGCTGCGCACCTCCCGCGCGGTGGTCGCCACCCGGCAGCCGCTGGCCACCAGGTACGCGTAGGCCACGGCGGTGGCGAACAGCTCGTTGTTGCGCTCCAGCGCGGGGACCCGGATCAGCTGGTGCATCAGCGCCGCCGCCCGGTCCTGCGGCTCGGGGTAGACCGCGATGTCGAAGACCTCGGCCTGGTGCCTGGTGATCGCCGCGAGCAGCGATCCGTAGTCGGTGACCTGCGGGTCACCGGGCGTGTACTGCTCGGCGGTCATGAGCAGCCACGAGAGGTCGACCTCAAGCTTCAACGGCGCACGTCCTGGAGTTCGCCGGGCGACCCGAACTCGGCGAGGAACACCGCCTCGTGCTCCTTCATGAACTGCGCCGCGGCGTCCACGAAGTTGCGCCCGGCCTCGCCCATGTCCTGCTGCACCAGCCGTTCGATGTACTGGTTCATGCTGATCCCCTGCTGCTCCGCCCGCTCGCGGGCCATCTCGGCGGTGGTCGCGTCCACCCTGACGTTCAGCTGCTTCTTGGCCATCCTTCAACGCTAGCGCCGAGGTGCTAGCACAACAAGGGCGCAAACCGGCCGCTCCCCCGCTCCCCCACCATGTCCGCCCACGCCCCCGCGAAAACCGGCCAACCGTCTCGATCCGCCAACTCCCTTGCCCGCCAAGCGGATCCCCCCGCCGCACGCCAGTACGACGGACGCCCGCCGGGACTACTCCACCTCGACGCCGTACCCGCGCACCAGCGCCTCCAGGCCGTGGTCGTAGCCCTGGCCGACGGCGCGGAAGCGCCACCGCGGGCCCCGGCGGTAGATCTCGGCCAGGAGCAGGGTGCGCTCGCTGGTGGCGGCGTCCAGCGTGGCCTGGGCGACGGCTGGGGCGTCGACGCCCGGGGCGAGCACCACCTGGACCGCCCCGACGCTCCCGAAGGTCTCGGCCCCGTCGATGGCCGCGGCGACCGCGATCCGGTGGGCGGCGGGCGGCAGCGCCGCGAGGTCGACGGCGATGCTCTGCTCGGTGGGGCCGTCGCAGCGGAGCCGGACGGATCCGTCGGGGCTCTCCGGCGCGCCGTAGAAGACGAAGTCCTCGTCGCAGGAGACCTGTTCGTCCTCGTCGAGCACGAAGGCGACGACGTCGATCTCGCAGTCCGCCAGCTGCGCCCAGGAGGCGGCCACGTGCCACTGCCCCGAGGTCGGCAGGTCGATGACTCCGCCGCGCGACAGGACCTCGGCCACCGCGCCGTTCCCGGCCGGGGCGTCCGCCGGCTCCGCCACGGGCGTTCCGAGCCAGCCCTGCGGGTGCACCGGGAGCCCCAGTGCCGTGACGCGGGCCATCCGGCGGTCGAGCTCTCCGCCCGGGAGGAGGACGACGTCGGTGACACCGGCCGAGAGGTTGATCGCTGCCGCCCCGCCCAGTTCGACGACCCGGGCCCGCACGACGGACGCCTCCTGGTGGGTGCCGCCGAGGACCAGGACCCGCCGACGGCCGAACGGCCTGGCCGTGTACGAGGCGGCGGACCGCTGTCGCGGGGGCGCCTCGGCCGGGCTGGGAACAGGCGCCTCGGCGGGGCTGGGAACAGGCGCCTCGGCGGGGCTGGGAACGGGCGGTGCGGCAACCGCGCTCGGCACGGCGGGGGCAGCGGGGCGCTCCGCCACCGACGGCTTCCCCCTCGTCGGCCCTTCGTGCGGCGTCCCCGGTCTCACGTCCGCCAACAGCTTGAGGAACGTGTGCTCGTCGACGACCGTGACGCCCTCAGCGGCCGCCCTCCGCGCCTTCGCCGAACCCGACGCCGAGTCGTTGGTGACCAGGACGCCGGTGTGCCGACTGACCGACGACATGATGTTCAGACCGGCGTCGACGGCTCGAGCCACCAGCTCCGCCCGGGAGGTGGCGGTCTCACCCGTGACCGCGATCTTCATGCCCTGCACCAGCGGGTCCCCCGGCGCCGGACGTCCTGGATTCCGGTAGGCGCACGGGGTCTTCGGCGGCTTCGGCGCGAACTGCGCGTCCTGCCGGGGCGGACAGGCCACCAGTGGCAGCGGGACGCCCAGCCGTGCGGCCTCGGCCAGCGAAGAACGGAAGATCCCCGCGAGGACACGCGTGTCGTCCAGCGCGTCGTGCGCACTGGTCTGCGGCACGCCGTAGTACTCGGCCAGGGCGGCCAGGCTGAGGCTCGCGACGGGTGGTTCCACCCGCCGGTTCAGGGCCAGGGTGCACAGGCGCTGCGCGACGGGGAGGTAGAGCCGGGCCCGGGCGAACTCGTGGGCCAGGAAGTCGTAGTCGAACTGGGCGTTGTGGGCCACCATGACGCGGTCCTGGAGGAGCGCCCCGATCCGGCCCGCCACCTGTTCGAAGGTCGGGGCACCGCTCAGCCGCTCCGCCGTCAGGCCGTGGACGTGCACCGGCCCGGGGTCGCAGCCCGGGTTGAGCAGGGTCGCGTACTCACCGGTCTGGACGCCGTCCGGCCCGAAGGTCAGCACCGCGATCGAGAGGACCCGGTCGCGCCGGGCGACCAGGCCCGACGTCTCGACGTCGACCAGGGCCCAGTCGTGCGCGTAGTCGGACAGGTGTGACACGTCGGGCGGGGAAGCGAGCGGCATGGCTGCAAGGATGGGCCGGGCCCGATCACCGCTTCAAGCCGAACGCCGATTTTCCCCGGCCCGTCCCCGGAAACGCCGCACGGGCGCGGGAAGGGCTCCCGCGCCCGTGTGGAGTGCCCCGTGCGCCGTTACCGGACCGGCTCCAGGATGGCGACGCACTCGAAGTGCTGGGTCATCGGGAACAGGTCGAAGGCCCGCAGCGAGACCGGGCGGTAGCCGCCCTCGCGGAAGAAGGCGAGGTCGCGGGCGAGGGCGGCCGGGTCGCAGGCGACGTAGGCGATCCGGCGGGCGGACAGGGAGCTGAGGTGGGCGACGGTGTCGCGGCCGGCGCCGGCCCGCGGCGGGTCGAGGACGATCAGGTCGGTGGAGGTGATGCCGGTGCGGGGCAGCAGGGTCTCGACCTTGTCGCACTCGATCCGGACGTGCTCCAGCGCGGCCAGGTTGTGCCGGGCGTCGGCGACCGCCTGCTTGCCGGACTCGATGCCGAGCACCGCGCCCTCCTCGCCGACCCGCTCGGCGAGCGCGCCCGCGAACAGGCCGACGCCGCAGTACAGGTCGAGCGCGCTCTCGCCCCACTGCGGGTCGAGCCCGGCGAGGACGGCGTCGACCAGGGTGTCGGGGGCCTCGGGGTGGACCTGCCAGAAGCCGCCCTCGGAGACCCGCCAGGTGCGGTCGGCGGCGCGCTCGCGGACGAAGGTGCGGCCGTGGACGCGGTGGAACAGGTCCTGCTCGTCGATCCGGGCGATGGACGTCTCGCGGTCCAGCTCGACCAGCGGCAGCTGCTCGCCGGGCCGCGGCCGCAGGATCACCTGCCGGTCGGAGGAGCCGGCCGCGGCGATCGCCTCGACGGCGGCCACCCCGGTCCAGTCGCGGGACTCGATGCCGAGCTCGCTGACGCCGGGCGCGGCGATCAGGCAGCGGTCGATCGGCTGGACGTCGTGCGAGCGGTGCTTGCGCAGGCCGATCACGCCCTCCTCGTCCACCGCGTACTGCACCCGGGTGCGCCAGGCCGGGACCTCGCCCGCGGGGAGCTTGCCGCCGACCGGCTCGACCGAGCCGTCCCAGCGGGCCTCCTCGGGGGTGAGGCCGGCCAGCTTGGCGAGCTGCTCGGTGAGGACGGCGGCCTTGAGCTTGCGCTGCCCGCCGGGGGTGACGTGCTGCCAGTCGCAGCCGCCGCACTTGCCGGGGCCGGAGAACGGGCAGGGCGCCTCGATCCGGTCCTTGGAGGCCTCCAGCACCTCCACCGCGTCGGCCCGCAGGAAGCGCGAGGTGGTGGTGCCCTCGGTGACCTGCACGACGACCCGCTCGCCGGGCAGCGCGTGCCGGACGAACAGCACCCGGCCCTCGTGCCGGGCCACGCAGTGCCCGCCGTGCGCGACCGGCCCGACCTCGACCTCGTAGCGCTCGCCGACCAGCGGGTCCCCGGAGGGCTGCCGCAGCACCGGCTGCGCGGGCCGCAGCACCTTCGGCGGGCGCACCGCCCCGGGCTTGCGCCCCTGCCGGGCCGGCTTCTTCCCGCCCGTGCCCCCGGCAGCGCCCTGCGCCTGCTTCGCCGCCTTCGCCGCCTTCTCGGTCTTCTCGGTCTTCGGCGCGGCCTTCCCGGCCTTCGCCGCCTTCTCGGTCTTCGGGGCAGCCTGCTCGGCCTTCGCGGGGCGCTGCTCGGCGGGCACGGGCGGCAGGCTGCGGGCGGTGTTGCCCTCCCGGTCGGTGGCCTCCGGCCGGGCGGGTCGGCTGCTCCAGCGCGGGTGCGCGACCTGCCCCGGCTTGGCGCCGGACGTGCGGCCGGGGCGGCCCTGGCGACCGGAGGAGCGGGGCGGGTTGTTGCGGGTCACGGGGGTCGCTTCCTTACGGGAGACAGCGGGAGGACGAGCGGGGTGGAGCGGGCGGAGCGGGTGGAGCGCGCCGTGCGGCAAACACGGCGGCCCGCGGCGGACCGGGAAGGATCCGCCACGGGCCCATTGAAGGCCATGCGGGGGTCGGACGGGCCGCGCGAGCCTCAGTCGCGCGGCGCGGTGTCCGTCCCGCCCCGGCCCTCGTCGGCCGGACCGGTCGAACCGGCCGAACCGGCCGGACTCGCCGAACCGGCCGGCGCCGGCCGCCGCCGCGGCTCGCCGCGGCGCACCGCGCCGGGCGCGGACCACGCCTTGGGCGGCTTGCGCCGCTCCGAGGACTCCAACTGCCAGGGTACGGAGGTCACCATCACGCCGGGCTTGAACAGCAGCCGCCCCTTGAGCCGCAGCGCGCTCTGGTTGTGCAGCAGGTGCTCGTACCAGTGGCCGACCACGTACTCGGGGATGTAGACCGCGACGACGTCGCGCGGGCTGGAGCGGCGCAGGTTCTTGACGTACTCCAGCACCGGCCCGGTGACCTCGCGGTACGGGGAGTCCAGGACCTTCAGCGGGACGTCGAGGCCGCGCTCGTCCCAGTCCTGCCGCAGCGCCGCGGTGTCCTCGGGGTCGACGTTGACGGTGACGGCCTCCAGGGTCTGGGCGCGGGCGAGGCGGGCGTACGCGAGGGCGCGCAGCGCGGGCTTGTGGATCTTGGAGACCAGCACGATGGCGTGCACCCGGGTCGGCGGGGCGGCGTCGTCGGGCTCCTCGGCGGCCTTGAGCTCGGCGTTGACCCGGTCGTAGTGGCGGCGGATCGCCTTCATCATGACGAACAGCACGACCATCAGGGCGATGGCGATCCAGGCGTGGCCGATCTTGGTGGCGAGCACCACGATCAGCACGGCCATGGTCATCACCAGGCCGAAGGTGTTGATCGCCCGGCTGCGCTGCATGTGGGCGCGCTTCTTCGGGTCGGTCTCGGTCTTCAGCAGCCTGGTCCAGTGCCGGATCATGCCGGACTGGCTCATGTTGAACGCCACGAAGACGCCGACGATGTACAGCTGGATCAGCCGGTTCGGGTCGGCGCCGAACGCCACGATGAACAGGATCGCCGCGCCGGCCAGCAGCACGATGCCGTTGGAGAAGGCGAGCCGGTCGCCGCGGGTGTGCAGCTGCCGGGGCAGGTAGCGGTCCTGGGCGAGGATCGAGCCGAGCACCGGGAAGCCGTTGAAGGCGGTGTTGGCGGCCAGCACCAGGATCAGGCCGGTGGTGGCGGCGACGAAGTAGAAGCCGGGCGTGAAGTTGGAGAACACCGCTTCGGAGATCTGCGCCAGCACGGTCTTCTGGTGGTAGTCCGCGGGCGCGCCGATCAGCTGCTCGGCCGGGTTCTCGGCCATCTGCGTGCCGGTCAGGTGGGCCAGGTAGATGATGCCCATGAACATCGTCACGGCGATGGAGGCCATCATCAGCAGCGTGGTCGCCGCGTTCTTGCTCTTCGGCTTGCGGAACGCCGGGACGCCGTTGGAGATCGCCTCCACACCGGTCAGCGCGGCGCAGCCCGAGGAGAACGCCTTCAGCAGCAGGAACACCAGCGCGAACCCGGCCAGCGAGCTGTTCCCGGGCGTCGCCGCCAGGTGGTACGAGGAGCTCTCCGCGGGCAGCGCGGCCCCGAACCCGAAGTGCCTGATCAGGCCGTACACCACCATGCCCATGACGCCGACCATGAACGCGTACGTCGGGACGGCGAACGCCGAGCCGGACTCGCGCACGCCGCGCAGGTTCATCCCCATCAGCAGGATGACCAGGAACACCGACAGCGCCATCTCGTGCCCGCGCAGCGCGGGCACCGCCGAGACCACGTTGGCCACGCCGGAGGTGGTCGACACCGCCACGGTGAGGATGTAGTCGACCATCAGCGCGCTCGCCACCACCAGGCCGGAGTTCGGCCCGTGGTTGACGGTGGCGACCTCGTAGTCGCCGCCGCCGCTCGGGTAGGCGTGCACGTTCTGCCGGTAGGAGGCGACCACCGCGAGCATCACGATGGCGACCACGACGCCGATCTGCCACGAGAAGTGGATGGCCGAGGCGCCGGCCAGCGACAGCGTCAGCAGGATCTCCTCGGGCGCGTACGCGACGGAGGAGAGCGCGTCCGAGGCGAACACCGGCAGCGCGATCCGCTTGGGGAGGAGCGTCTCCCCCAGCTTGTCGCTGCGCAGCGCACGCCCGATCAGGATGCGTTTCGGTAGGTCAGCAGGCATAGGCACAACAAGGGATCGTAAGGGCTCCGGGTGGCACCGGATGCCTCGCGGGGCCACCTTGCTCGCGACTGTGTTCGGCGGACCGGCTAGCGTGTCGGCAGAAGGGTTTGCGGGCAACACCGAGTTGCCCCCTCGCGTCGGATCACAGGCGCGGCCGACAAGTGGCCCCCGAAATCGGGTGCACGGAAGGACGATGAGCGGTGTTTACGCAGGTCATGACCCCAATGGATCGGGTGAGGTAGGCGCGTGCACATCGTCATCATGGGCTGCGGACGCGTGGGCTCCGCCCTGGCCAGAACGCTCGAGAAACAAGGCCACTCGGTCGCGGTCATCGACCAGGACCCGACCGCTTTCCGACGGCTCGGCGCGGGCTTCAACGGCCGCCGGGTCACCGGCGTCGGCTTCGACCAGGACACCCTGAAGGAAGCCGGCATCGAGGAGGCGGGCGCCTTCGCCGCCGTCTCCAGCGGTGACAACTCGAACATCATCGCGGCCCGGGTGGCCCGGGAGAACTTCGGCGTCGAGCACGTCGCGGCCCGCATCTACGACCCGCGCCGCGCCGAGGTCTACCAGCGGCTGGGCATCCCGACCGTGGCCACCGTCCGCTGGACCGCCGACCAGATGCTGCGCCGGCTGCTGCCCAGCGGCGCCGAGCCGGTCTGGCAGGACCCGTCGGGCTCGGTCCAGCTCGCCGAGGTCGCCTTCACCCCCGCCTGGGTCGGCCACCGGCTCTCCGAGCTGGAGGAGGCCGCCGGCGTCCGGGTGGCGTTCGTCACCCGGGTCGGCGAGGGCGTGCTGCCCACCCCGCAGATGGTGGTCCAGGAGGGCGACCTGGTGCACGTGATGCTGCGCCGCAACGAACTGACCGCGGTCGAGGCGGCGTTCGCCAAGGGCCCCGAGGAGGCTGGTCACTGATGCGCGTCGCCATTGCCGGAGCCGGAGCCGTCGGCCGTTCGATCGCCGGGGAGCTGCTGGAGAACGGCCACGAGGTCCTGCTGATCGACAAGAACCCGAACTCCATCTCGGTGGAGCGGGTCCCGCTCGCCGAGTGGCTGCTCGCCGACGCCTGCGAGATCACCTCGCTGGACGAGGCCGCGCTGCAGCGCTGCCACGTGGTGATCGCCGCCACCGGCGACGACAAGGTCAACCTGGTGGTGTCGCTGCTCGCCAAGACCGAGTACGGCGTGCCGCGGGTGGTCGCCCGGGTGAACAACCCGAAGAACGAGTGGCTGTACAACGAGTCCTGGGGCGTGGACGTCGCGGTCTCCACCCCGCGCCTGATGTCGGCGCTGGTCGAGGAGGCGGTGAGCGTCGGCGACCTGGTCCGCCTGATGCGCTTCTCGCAGGGCAACGCCAACCTGGTCGAGCTGACCCTGGCCGCGGACACCGCCCTGGTCGGCACCCGGGTCGGCGACGTCGCCTGGCCGGTGGACACCGCGCTGGTGACCATCATCCGCGAGGGCCGGGTGCTGGTCCCCGGCGGCAGCGACACCCTGGAGGCCGGGGACGAGCTGCTGTTCGTCGCCGCCCAGGAGCGCGAGGAGGAGCTGGAGACGCTGCTGGCCGGCTGATCCCGCCCCGCTCCACGACGGAGGGCCCCGCGCGGTGCGCGGGGCCCTCCGGTCACTCCTGCGGCTCCGTCACTTCCGCGGTTCCGCCTCGTCCTCGTCCAGCTCCGCCTTGATCGGCGGCGGCGCGGTCAGCAGGATCCGCCAGGTCACGTACATCGCCAGCAGCAGCGGCGGGATGCCGAGCGCGACCTTCAGCCAGCCCAGCAGGTTGATGTTGTGGGTGAAGTACAGCGGGAACAGGATCACCGGCTTCAGGCCCATGATCAGCACCCAGGCCCAGGTCGCCCTGGTGTAGGCGGCCAGCCGGCCGGGGTTCTGCTTGCGCCAGGTGAACATCTCGCCGGTGATCGGGCCGAGCATCAGGCCGATCATCGGCCAGCGCACCAGGGCGGAGACCGCCAGCGCCAGGCAGTAGCCGACGTTCCACAGCAGGCCCGGCAGGTAGAAGTCCTCGGCCTTGCCGGTCTTCATCGAGATCCAGGCGCCGATCGCCACGCCGAACACGCCGGAGAAGGCGTGCTGGATGGTCTCCCGGCGGGCCAGCCGGAGCACCACGAACACCGCGCACAGCGCCAGCGCCGACCAGGCGGCCACCGGCACCTTGTGGGTGATGTTGAACGCGACGATGTACACCAGGCCGGGCAGCGTCATGTCGATCATGCCGCGGACGCCGCCGAAGGCCTTGAGCACCGTCTCGGCCGCCTCCTTCGAGGCGTCCCGCTCCGGCTCGGCCGCGGGCTGCTCGTACACCCCGGGCTGCCCGTCGTCCTGCGGGCCGTTCGGACCGTGTGCGGTCACCCTGATCGCCTCGTTGCTCACGCGGACTCGCTCCCGTGTCCCACCGGACGCAGCTCGTAGCGGGGATTGAAGAGCACGCGGCGCCCGCGTGCGTGGCTGATCCGGCCGCTGGCGATGAGGCGGCGGCCCGGCTCTATGCCCACGATCGAGCGCCGGCCCAGCCACACCACGTCCAGCGCCTCGGTGCCGTCGAACAGCTCGGCCTCCAGCGCGGGCACCCCCGCGCGCGGGCGGAGCGTGACGGTGCGCAGGGTGCCGGCGACGGTGACGATCTCGCGGTCGCCGCAGGCGGCGATCGGGGTGCAGCCCGCCTCCGCGGTGTCCTGCCGCAGCTCCTCGGCCTCCAGCTCCTCGGAGGAGGAGGTCAACCGGCTCAGCATGCGGCGGAAACGGCCCTGCGGCTGGTCGCCGGTGTTGTCACCACTCATGCCGGAAGGGTACCGGTTCGCCGGTGCCGGGCGGCAGGGCCGCGGGTGGGCCCGATCACCCGTCCGCCGGTGCTCCGTCACGGCTCGAAGCGGTAGCCCATGCCCGGTTCGGTGATGAAGTGCCGGGGGTGCGAGGGGTCCGCCTCCAGCTTGCGGCGCAGCTGCGCCAGGTAGACCCGCAGGTAGTTGGTCTCCTTGCGGTAGGCGGGCCCCCACACCTCCTGGAGCAGCTGGGTCTGGCTGACCAGCCGCCCGGAGTTGCGCACCAGCACCTCCAGCAGGTGCCACTCGGTGGGGGTGAGCCGGACGTCCGCGCCCTGGCGGTTGACCTTCTTCGCGGCCAGGTCGACGGTGAAGCCCTCGGTGGTGATCACCGACTCGCCCTCGGCGGTGACCGGTTCGGCCCGGCGGACGGCGGCCCGCATCCGGGCCAGCAGCTCGTCCATGCCGAACGGCTTGGTGACGTAGTCGTCGGCGCCGGCGTCCAGCGCCTCGACCTTCTCGTCGGAGGCGTGCCGGGCGGACAGCACGATGATCGGCACCCTGGTCCAGCCGCGCAGGCCGCGGATCACCTCGACGCCGTCCATGTCGGGCAGGCCCAGGTCGAGGACCACCACGTCGGGGTGCCGGGCGGCGGCCAGTTCCAGGGCGCTCGCGCCGTCGTGCGCGGAGTCCACCTCGTACTTGCGGGCCTTGAGGTTGATCACCAGGGCGCGGACGATCTGCGGTTCGTCGTCCACCACGAGGACCCGGGTCATGCGGGACCGGCCTTTCGCTTGTCGGGGAGTGCCAGCTCGACGGCGGGGAGCGAGACCACCATGGTCAGCCCGCCGCCGGGGGTGTCCTCGGCGGTGACGGTGCCGCCCATCGCCTCGGCGAAGCCGCGCGCCACCGCCAGGCCGAGGCCCACCCCGGCGCCGCGCGGGGCGTCGCCGAGGCGCTGGAACGGGGCGAAGATCCGCTCCCGGGCCTCCTCGGGGACGCCCGGTCCGCGGTCGACCACCCGCAGTTCGACCCGGCCGTCCCGTTCCAGCAGATCCGCCTTCACCAGGACGGGTGAGTTCGGCGGCCCGTACTTGACGGCGTTCTCCACCAGGTTGGCCAGCACCCGCTCCAGCAGCCCCGCGTCGGCCCGCACCATCGGCAGCGACTCCGCCACGTCGAGGCGCACGCTGCCCGGCGGCACGCCGCCCAGCGCGAACGGCACCACCTCGTCCAGGTCGGTGGGCTGCAGCAGCGGGGTGACGGTGCCGGTCTGCAGGCGGCTCATGTCCAGCAGGTTGTTGATCAGGTGGTCGAGCCGGTCCGCGCCGGACTCGATCCCGGCCAGCAGCTCGGCCTCGTCCTCCGGGTCCCACTCGACGTCCTCGGCGCGCAGCGAGGAGACCGCCGCCTTGATCCCGGCCAGCGGGGTGCGCAGGTCGTGCGAGACGGCGGCCAGCAGCGCGGTGCGGATCCGGTTGCCCTCCGCCTCCCGGCGGGCCGCGGCCGCCTCCCCGGCCAGCCGGCGGCGCTCCAGCAGGACGGCCGCCTGGTTGGCGAACGCGCCGAGCATCCGCCGGTCCTCGGCGGGCAGCACCCGGCCGCGCAGCACCAGCGCGAGCCGCTCGCCGACCGGGACGTCCACGTCGGCCTGCTCCGGCCCGGCCGGCGGGCGCGGACCCACCGCGGCGGCGGCCTGCCACGGCCCGTGCGGCTCGGCACGCTCCAGCAGCGCCACCGCCTCCTGCTGGAAGGTCTCCCGGACCTGCTCCAGCAGCGCCGTCAGCACCCCCTCGCCGGTGGGTGCGCCGCGCAGCACCGTGCCGGCCAGCGCGGACAGCGTCTGCGCCTCGGCCTGGGCCCGGGCCGCGACGTGGCTGCGCCGGGCCGCCAGGTCGACCACGGTGGCGACCGCGATGCCGACCGCGGCGAAGATCGCCACCGCGACGATGTTCTCCGGCTGGGCGATGGTGAAGGTGTGGATGGGGGGCGTGAAGTAGTAGTTGAGCGCCGAGGAGGACACCAGCGCGGAGGCGATCGCCGGGAACAGCCCGCCCACCAGCGCCGCGCACACCGTCAGCGACAGGAACAGCAGCATGTCGGTGGAGAGCCCCGGACCGTGCAGCTGCGTGAGCGCCAGCGCCAGCAGCGGCGGCCCGACCACCCCGATCGCCCAGCCCGCGACCGTCCTGGTCCGGCCCAGGTCGGTGACCTTGCGGATCGGGATCCGGCCCCGGCCGCGCGCCGCGTGCTCGTGGTTGACCATGTGGACGTCGATGTCGCCGGAGTCCCTGGTCACCGTGTAGCCGACGCCCGGCCCGTACACGTACTGCCAGACCCTGCGGCGGCTGGTGCCGATCACGATCTGGGTGGCGTTGACGCCGCGGGCGAAGTCCAGCAGCCCGGCCGCCGGGTCGTCGCCGAGCACCGAGTGGAAGCTGCCGCCCAGGCTCTCCACCAGCGCCCGCTGCTCGATCAGCGCCTGCGGGGAGGAGCCGGTCAGCCCGTCGGAGCGCGAGATGTGCACCGCCAGCAGCTCGCCCGCGCTGTGGCGGGCCGCGATCCGGGCCGCCCGGCGCACCAGCGTGGCGCCCTCCGGGCCGCCGGTCAGACCGACCACGATCCGCTCCCGGGCCTGCCAGGTGCCCTGGATGCCCTGCTCGGCCCGGTAGCGCTGCAGGTACTCGTCGACCCGGTCGGCCGTCCACAGCAGCGCCAACTCGCGCAGCGCCGTCAGGTTGCCGGGCCGGAAGTAGTGCGCGAGCGCCGCGTCCACCTTGTCCGGCGCGTACACGTTGCCGTGCGCGAGGCGGCGGCGCAGCGCCTGCGGGGACATGTCGACCAGCTCGATCTGGTCCGCCCGGCGCACCACCTCGTCCGGGACGGTCTCCCGCTGCCGGACCCCGGTGATGCCCTCGACCACGTCCCCCAGCGACTCCAGGTGCTGGACGTTGACGGTGGAGACCACGTCGATGCCGGCCGCCAGCAGCTCCTCGACGTCCTGCCAGCGCTTGGCGTGGCGCGAGCCCGGGACGTTGGTGTGGGCGAGCTCGTCGACCAGCGCGACCGCCGGGTCGCGGGCCAGCACCGCGTCCAGGTCCAGCTCGGTGAACTCGGCGCCCCGGTGGGTGACCGTCCGGCGCGGGACGGTCTCCAGGCCCTCCAGCAACTCGGCGGTGCGGACCCGGCCGTGGGTCTCCACGAAGCCGACGACCACGTCCGCGCCGCGTTCGAGCCGCCGGTGCGCCTCGGACAGCATGGCGTGGGTCTTGCCGACGCCGGGGGCCGCCCCGAGGTAGATCCGCAGCCTGCCGCGGGCCGTGTGCACCATGCGTCAGAGACTACGGCCACCAATCGCAATATCCGCTGATCAGACGGGCCGGGGCCGAGAATTGTCAACTTCTTGACGCCCACCGCCGCCGATTGGGCCAGAATTCCGGGGAATCGAACAATTCGAGGGAGAACCACCCATGCGCGGACTCGTACTCGGCGGCGGCGGACTCGCCGGCATCTCCTGGGAGACCGGCCTGCTGCACGGCCTCGCCGAAACCGGACTCGACCTCCCCGGCACCGCCGACCACGTCCTCGGCACCTCCGCCGGCGCCACCGTCGCCGGCCAACTCGCCTCCGGCCTCCCGCTCGCCGAGCTCTACCGCCGACAGACCGACCCGACCGCCCAGAACCACGAGATCGTCCCGCCCGCCGAGGCCGTCGCCGCCCTCTTCGAAACCTTCCACGGCCTGCTCACCGAGATCACCGACCCCGACGAACTGCGCCGCCGCGTCGGCGCGTTCGCCCTCGCCGCCGACACCGTCCCGGCCGCCGACCGGCTCGCCGTCATCGCCGGCCGCCTCCCCGGCCACGACTGGCCCGCCTGGCCGCTCACCCTCACCGCCGTCGACGCCGACACCGGCCGGCCCCGCACCTTCGACCGGCACAGCGGCGTCCCCCTGGTCGACGCCGTCGCCGCCAGCTGCGCCGTCCCCGGCATCTGGCCCACCGTCGAGATCGACGGCCACCGCTACATGGACGGCGGCATCCGCAGCTCCAACAACGCCGACCTGATGACCGGCCAGCCCGTCGTCCTGGTCCTCGCCCCGATGGCCGACCCGTTCCTCGCCCCCGAACTGGCCCTGCTCGAAGCCGCCGGACAGTACGTCCTCGCCGTCACCCCCGACGAGGACTCCCTCGCCGCCGCCGGCCCCAACCCGCTCGACACCACCGTCCGCACCCCCTCCGCCGAAGCCGGCCGGGCCCAGGGCCACCGGATCGCCGACCAGGTCCGCGAACTCTGGACGCCCTGACGCCCGTTCGGGACGGGGACGGCCCACTGCACGGCGGCGGCCCCGCCCCTTCCGGTTTTCGGTCTCCGGTCTCCGGTCTCCGGTCTACGACTCGACGATCCTGCCGTCCCGCAGCTCCAGCACCCGGTCCGCCAGCTCCATCAACTGCGGGTCGTGCGTCGCCACCAGCGCCGTCACCCCCTCGCTGCGCACCACCGCGCGCAGCAACTGCATGATCGCCAACCCGGTGTCCGAGTCCAGCTGACCGGTCGGCTCGTCCGCGATCAGCAGCGCCGGCTCGTTCGCCAACGCCCGCGCCACCGCCACCCGCTGCTGCTGACCGCCCGACATCTCGGTCGGCCGCTGCTCCGCGTGCTCCGCCAGCCCCACCATCGCCAGCAGCGTCCGGACCCGCTCCTCGCGCTCCTTCACCGCCACCTTGCGCAGCCGCATCGGCACCCCGACGTTCTCCGCCGCCGTCAGCACCGAGATCAGGCCGAACGACTGGAACACGAAACCGATCCGGTCCCGCCGCAGCTCCAACCGGCCCGCCTCGTCCAGCCCCGCCAGGTCCGTCCCGGCAATGCTGATCTTCCCCGCGGACGGCGTGTCCAGCCCGCCCACCAGGTTCAGCAGCGTCGTCTTGCCCGAACCCGACCGGCCCCGCAGCGCCGTCAACTCCCCGGCCTTCGCCGTGAACGACACCCCGCGCACCGCGTGCACCGCCCGGTCGCCCTCCCCGAACGTCCGGTGCACGTCCTCCACGACCACCATCGCCCCGCTGCTCACCCGCGCACCTCTTCCTCGGCCGGCCACACCCCGATGTGGTCCTCTTCCAACGCCAACCGCACCCGACGGCTGAGCTGCAACGCCTCCGTGAAGTCCGACGGCAACTGCAGCCGGCCCACCCGGTCCAGCACCGCGTACTCCACCCCCGGCTCGCCCCGCTCGGGACGCAGCACCTCCGTCGAGGTCCGCCCGTTGCGGATCCGCACGGTCCGGCGCACTTCCTGCGCCACCATAAGGTCATGGGTGACGATCAGCACCGTCACCCCCAACTCCTCGTTCACCGAACGCAGCGCCGCGAAGATCTCCTCGCTGGTCGCACTGTCCAGCTCGCCCGTCGGCTCGTCCGCCAGCAGCAGCGCCGGGGAGTTCGCGTTCCCCACCGCGATCGCCACCCGCTGCTGCTCACCGCCCGACAACTCGGCCGGCCGCCGACCCGCCAGGTGCCCGATCCCGAGCAGCTCCAGCAACTCCCCCGCCAACCGCCGCCGGTCCCGCCGCGGCACGCCCGCGTACCCCATCGGCAGCATCACGTTCTCCGCCGCCGTCAGGTACGGCAGCAGGTTGCGCGCCGTCTGCTGCCACACGAAGCCGACCTTCCGGCGCCGGAAGTCCAGCCGCTCGCGCTTGCCCATCGCCAACAGGTCGTGCCCCGCCACCCGGGCGCTGCCCGCCGTCGGCACGTCCAACCCCGCGAGGATCCCCAGCAGCGTCGACTTCCCCGAACCCGAGGCCCCGACCACCGCGATCAACTCGCCGTCCGCCACCACCAGGTCCAGCCCCTGCAGGGCCTGCACCTCCACCCCCTCGGAACGGTGGATGCGCACCAGGTTCTCGCACACCACCATGCCCTCCTCGGGCGGCGGCCCCTCCGCGGCCGCCCTCCTGCGCAGCTCCGCAAGATCCGGCACCGCCTCCACGGCCTCGACCCCCACGCCCACCCCCTCCGACCGGAGCCCGACGGCTCACCACGGCCTCGTCCCACCAGGTCCTGCCAGGTTCTGTCAGGTCCTGTCAGGAGGACACCGGGCCGGACGGTGGGGGCAGTCCCCTGTTCTGCCCCCGCCGTCCGGCCCCGCGCTTCCCCCCTCGACCGACGCCCACACAGCGACGGTCCCAACACTCCAACGCCGCCCGAAGCAGGCGGGTTGCACAGGATTCCGAACTTTTTTCGAAAGCCCCCGTGCGTGCTGCCTTCCTGCTCCTTGCCGTTCCCCTCGTCCTTGCGCTTGCCCTCGTCCTGGTGCTGCTGGTGCTTGTCCTGGTCCTCAGCCGACCGGCACGATCGACTGCTCCGGCGCCCCCAGCGCCAGGAACTCCGCCGCCGAAGCCCGGAACGGGCCCGACGCCCCCGCCTCCGGCGCCACCCCGCGCCCGCCCCGGTGCACCACCAGCACCGCCACCTTCGACCCGCGGAGGTGCACCGCGACCTCCTCCGCCGCCACCGAGGGCTGCCGCATCCCCAGCGCCACCACCCCGACCGCCCGACCCTCCACCGTCCAACCCGCACCGGAGTCCACGCACGCCCCGCCCCCCAGCAGCCGGGCCCGCGCGATCTCCGCGTCCGCCACCGTCCCGAAGCTCAGCACGTACTGACGCGCCGTCGCTCCGCCCGTCCCACCGTCCGCGTACGTCTCCCCCCACACCCGCTCCGCCCCCACCGACGTCACCAGCCACGGCAGGCACTCCTCCGCGAACAGCGAACCCGGGCCCGCGGACGGCGACACCGAAGCCTGTACTGAATCCTGTGCCGACGCCGTCCCGGAGGGCGTGGCCGTGGCCGTGCCGGTAGCGGTGCCGGTGGCGGAGGACATGGGGCCGGCGCTCGCCGACGGGCTCGCCGGCGACGCCACCACCGCCCACGGGCCGTACCCGCCCAGCACCCGCGGCAGCCGTGCCACCCCCAACGCCAGCGCCCGCACCTCCGGCTCCGCCGACTCCAACGGCAGCACCTCCCAGGCCGGAACCGCGGTCGACCGCATGCCCGTACCCGCCGTCGACGTCGGAACCGGAGCCGGCGTCAGGGTCGGCGGGAGCGAAGGGAGTTGCGGCAGCGCCAACGTCACCGACTCCCCCGGCCGCGGCAACGCCGACTGCTGCACCGGCACCCCCGCCACCCCGTGCTCGCCCCCCACCGGCACCACCGACACCGTCGTCCACAGCGCCGCGACACCCAGCACCCCCGCCCCGACCACCGCACCCGCCCGACGCCGACGCCTGCGCCGCGACCCGCGCCGCACCACCTCCGCGCTCTCCGGCGCCGGCACCCGCAGCACCACCTCACGCCGCAGCCCGTCGAACATCGCCTCCAACCGGGCAGCCCCGATCGCCGGACGGTCCTCCGCCTCGTCCACCTCCGGTAGTTCGGACCTAGACATGCGACCCGCAGTCCTCCGCCACCCGCACCTGCTCCCCCGTCAACACCACCGCCACCGGCCCCCCTTCACCGCTGTCGCCCCCCGCCGTCCGCTGCTCCGCCACGCCCCGCCCCTCACCCGCGGCAGCCGCCCGAACCGGCCGCAGCGGCGCGCCCACCGGCTCCTCGACGACCACCGCCGGCTCTTCCCCCAACAACACCGCCAACGCCTGCCGCCCCCGGTGCAATCGCGCCTTCACCGTCCCCACCGGCACTCCCTCGTCCGCAGCGATCTCCGCCACCGAACGACCCCCCATGTGGTGCCACACCAACGCCGACCGCTGCGCCTCCGGCAACCGCCGCAACGCCTCCACCAACGCCACCGTCTCCGGCCCCGGCCCCGGAACCGGCGACTGCCCGTCCCCGTGCCGGATCCAGCTCTGCAACGCCGTCCGGGCCCGCCGCCACCTGCTGATCGCGATCCGCTGCCCCGTCAACCGCACCCACGCCACCGGATTCTCGTGCGACACCAGCCGCCCCCAGTGGTTCCAGGCCCGCACGAACGCCTCCTGGGCAGCGTCCTGCGCCTCACCCAGATCCCCCGTCAGCGCGTACAGATGCGCCACCAGTTGCCCGTACGCCGCCTCGTAGAACGCCCGAAAGTCGTCTTCGCCCCGACCGGCTCTGCCACCGGCCCCCTCGCCCTGCTGCACGACCATGACGCCACAGTGTGCCGTGCACCGCCCCACCCGGCAATACTCCCGGCCCGGCCCGGAAATGCAGAAAGGGCCCCAGCCTGACGGCTGGAGCCCTTTCTTGAATGATTGTTCGGCGGCGTCCTACTCTCCCACAGGGTCCCCCCTGCAG
>NZ_JOGH01000008.1:0-152901 GCF_000721345.1 Kitasatospora sp. NRRL B-11411
CGAGAGCTACCTCGCTGGCCTCCGCCTTCGCGGCGCGATGATCTGGCTCAAAGACCTCACCAAGCCCGCCCCTTGATCACGACCGAATACGCTCCCTAGAGGCCCGCTCCGACGGCCGGATCAGGGTCCGGAGAACACCGGTGACCGCGCCGCGGGGCATCGCGGTGCACGGGGACCAGGTCGTCCTGCTCGGGGGTGACCGCCAGGGCGACCGCCTGCACCGCTGCCGGATGACGGAGACCGAGGTCCTGCCGGTCGAGGAAGCGCACCTCACCTTGCCCAACGGCACACCGCTCAAGAAGTACGCCCGCCCCGTCTGCCGGGGGCCGCACCTGTACCTGCACGGCGCAACGCTCAGGCAGTGGTACGTCATGAGCATCCGCTGACCGCCTCGGGGCACCCTACCGACCGGCCGACCCACTGCCGGAAAAGCGGGCGTCCGCCGTCCCGCCCGGTCGGTAGGGTGGCCCGGGGCACCGCCCGGTGCCGCCAACCGGCCTTCCAGGAAAGCGGATCGTAGGAAGATGACGGTCGAGAACGGGAAGGCCGGCGGCAGGTGACGGCGACCACGACGCCGCTGTTGCGGCCGCGGGCCCTGCGGGCCGGGGACCTGGTGGTGGTCGCCGCGCTGTCCGGTCCGCTGGCGGAGGTCCACGAGGTGCACGTCGAGCGGACGGTGGCGCTGTTCGGGCGGATGGGGTTCCGGATGCGGCGGGCCCCGCTGGTGGAGGCGGGGCGCAGCCACTGGTGGAGCGCGGCCACGCCGGAGCGGATCGCCGCCGAGTTCAACGGGCTGCTGCGGGACCCGGAGGTGCGGGCGATCGTGGCGAGCGACGGCGGGCAGACGGCGCTCGGCTACCTCGACCTGATCGACTTCGACGCGGTCCGGGCCGACCCCAAGCCGGTCCTCGGCTACAGCGACGTCTCGCTGCTGCACCTGGTGCTGCACGCGCGCACCGGCCTGGTCGGCTTCCACGCCGACATGGCCGTGCCCGGCTTCGGCGGCTCCTGGCCCGCCGCGCCGGCCGCCCGGCAGGCCGAACTCGAGGCGCTCTACGCCCGGTTGCTGACCGGGACCGGGGCGCCCGGCCCGCTACCCGCGGGCCCGTCCTGGGAGTGCTGGCGCCCCGGCCGGGCCGAGGGCCCGCTGATCGGCGGCGTGGTCAACCGGATCGTGCTGGCGCAGGCCACCCGGTTCGCGCTGCCGCCCGAGCGGTTCGACGGGGCGGTGCTGTTCTGGGAGGAGACGGGCGGCCTGGCCTCGCACGTGTGGAGCTACCTGCAGGTGCTGCGGCACGCCGGCGTGCTGGACCGGATCGGCGGCATGGTGGTGGGCGTCCCGCGCGAGATCGCCGGCCTCGAACCGGGCGCGTCCCCGACCCTGCGGGAGATCGTCCTCGACGTCCTCGGCGACCGGGACGTCCCGGTGCTGGGCAACGTCGACTTCGGCCACGCCGGGCCGAACCTGCCGCTGCCGGTCGGCGTCCGGGCCGGCCTCGACGCGGAGCGCCGCACGCTGACGCTGCTCGAACCGGCGGTCGCACCCCCGCAGCCGGAGCCGTCCGGCTGAGCCGCACCGAAGCCCCCCGCCCGGCTCAGAACTCGGCGTCCCGCTCGTCCGGACCGGCCGGTCCCAGTTCCAGCCGGACCGTCACCGGGCCGACGGTGCAGTCGAGTTCCAGCGGGAGGTCCCCGGCGGAGTCCGGCCGGGCGACCAGCCAGGCGTACACGGCGGAGACCGCCGCCGCCGGGTCGATCCGGCGGACCCGGCCGGCCGCGCGGTGCGGGGGCACCCGCAGGGCGAACGGGCCGTGGCGGCGGTGCACCAGCAGGCAGCGTTCGGGGGAGAGCAGGGCGGCTGCGACCCGGCAGCCCGGGAGTTCGTCCAGGACGTGCGCGGCCCAGCCGGCCGCCGTCCAGCGGCCGGTGCCGGGGTGCCGCCAGAGCACCTCCGCGCTGCGCTGCTCGGCGAGGCCGGCGGCGCCGTGCCGGGCGGAGCGGTGGTGGACCGGCAGTTCGGTGGCGACCGGGAAGCGCTCCACCCGCACCCGCCGCCCGTCGACCTCGGCGCGCACCGCCAGCGCCGGGACCGGGTGGCGGGCCGGCGCCGGGTCGGGCAGCAGTTCGGGCGTCAGCGGGGTCCGCGGCGGGGCGAGGCCGAGCAGCCGGTACAGCTCGGCGCGCAGCAGCGGCAGCGCCCGGCCGGGGTGGGCGAAGGCCGCGGCGGCGAACTCCGCCGGGTCCGGGCCGGGGCCGGGGTGGTCGCGCAGCAGGTCCGGCAGCGCGGCGGCCCCGGTGAAGCGCGGGGCGACGGCGAGCAGCCGGGCCATCGGCGTGCCGGGGATCAGCTCCGTCCCGCCGTCGTAGCCGTCCAGGACGACGGTGCGGCCGAGCGCGGCCGCGTACAGCGCGGTGGAGCCGTGGTCGGTGAGCACGGCGTCGGCGGCGACCAGGACGGACGCCCACTCCTGGGCGGAGGAGGGCAGCAGCAGCCCGGCCTGCAGGGCGGGGCGGAGCTGCTCGGCGAGGTTGTGCGGGCCGCGTTCGCTGACCTCGTTGGGGTGCACGACCAGGGCCACCCGGTAGTCGTCGACGGGCAGGTGGAGGGTGAGTTCCAGCGGCAGGTCGTGGCGGCGGGCCAGCAGGCTCTCCCCGCCGTGGGTGGTGAGCACCGCCAGCAGGGTCCGGTCGCCGACGCCGAGCCGCTCCCGGTAGGTCTCCCGGCGGCCGGTGGACTCCCGCATCCGGTCCAGGGTGGGGTCGCCGACCACGACGGCGCGGGCGGCGGCGGGCGGGCAGTACTCGGTGAGCCGGGCCAGCTGCTCGTGGTGGCCGAGGCCGTGCAGGTCGGCCCACGGCTCGCCCTCGGAGAGCAGGAACGCGGGGTCCAGGCCGGACGGCAGGCTGGGCGAACCCTCGGTGCCGAACGCCTTGTTGAACCCCGCGCCGTGCGGCAGCAGCGCCCGGACCCGGCCGGACAGGCTGGTCAGCGCGCCCTTGGGGCTGGTGGACAGGATCAGGTCGAAGCGCTCGTGCCGGGCCTGTTCGAAGTCCATCACCCGGGCGCCGGAACGGTCCAGCGCGGCCAGCGCGTCCAGCCCGAACCGGGAGCCGGGCACCTGGGTGAACCAGCGGTCGATCCGCGGATCGCCCCCGAACACCGGCAGCACGTCCAGCAGCCGGTTCAGTGCCACCGCCGAGCGGAACGCCAGCAGCACCGAGGGCCTCTGGTTCCGGCCGGCGTCAGGCATGTGCCGATGCTATCGGCGTTCCCGCAGCTCCGCCCGCCGGAGCGGGAACTGACCGCCCGTCAGACCCGCCCCGCCCGGCCCGGCGGCCCGGGCTGACGGCCCGTCCGCCGACCCGTTCGGCCCGGGCGGTCCCGTCAGCCCCGCCGGCCCTTGCCGGTCCCGTCAGCCGGCCGTGAGCTGGACGGCCGCCTCCACGCCGGAGGCGATCGCGCCGGAGATCCAGGCGTGGTAGCGCGGCTGGCAGTGGTCGCCCGCGAAGAACAGCCGGCCGTCGACCGGGGCGGGGACGTGCGGGCCGAGGCTGAGCAACTGCCCCGGGGTCTCGATCACGGCCTCGCCGAGCGCCCAGCGGTTGCGCAGCCAGGACTGCGAGACGTGCCGGTCGGTGGCGTAGCGGCGGATCCGCTCGCCGAACAGGCCCGCCAGGTGGTCGAGCGCCTCGGTGTGCCGGTCGGCGGGGGTCAGCGCGTCGAAGCGCAGCGCGTCCTCGGCCCAGTTGTAGGCGGCCAGCACGATGCCGCCGGGCGCGCCGTCGTCGCTCGGGTGGGAGGGGAAGTAGACGAACCGGCTGGCCTCGTCCGAGACGCAGCCGCCGCCGACCGCCGCCACCGCGTCCCCGTGCGGGGCGGGCCGGTAGTCGGCGCCGAGCTTCGCCTTCCAGGTGTCCTCGTCCCACTCCCACCAGCGCTCGGTGAACTCGACCAGCACCTTGTGCGCGGTGTCGTGCTTGAGCTCGGCGATCGCCCGGCGCTTGCCGTAGGGCAGGATCGGGTCGAAGTCGACGTGCCGCAGCGCCGCGTACGGCACCGCCAGCACCACCGCGTCCGCCCGGTACTCGCACCGGTCGCCGCCGATCGCGCCCTCGCACGCCTCGTCCTCGGGGCCGCTCTCCGGCTCGGCGACCACCGTCACCCCGTCGTCGCCGAACCGCACCCGGGTGGCGACCTTGCCGCGCTCGATCGGCAGGTCCTTGGCGAGCGCCTCGGTCAGCGCGTCGGTGCCCGCGCTGAACTCGAAGTAGGTGACCGCCGGGTTGATGTCGGAGGCGTCGAACACCGAGTGCAGGAAGCCGTACGACAGTCGGCTGGTCAGGTTCTCCAGCGTGCCCACCGCCTGCACCTGGGCGTCGCTCCAGCCCTCGCTCTCCTGCAGGTAGCGCAGCAGCGAGTAGCCGTCCATGTCGTACAGCAGCTGCGCCATGCCGGTCACCCGCTGCTCGATCGGCTTGTCGCTCCAGGAGCCGTCGCCGTTCTTCACCATGGTGTACGCGCGGGCGGTGTCCAGGGCGCGGTCGAAGGCGGCGGCGGCGGTCCGGGTGCTGTCCCAGCCGAAGCTCTTGTTCACCGGGCCCGGGTCGGCCGCGTACGCCGCCTTGCTGACGGTCTGTCCGTTCACGTGCACCAGCCGGCCGCCCAGGCCCTTCGGCGCGGTGTACGCGGGCGCGGTGCCGGTGGCGAACTCCTCGCCGGTCCACGACTTGTAGACCACCCGGGCGTCCCCGGAGACCAGGTCGGGCTGCGGCGGGACGTCCACCAGGTGGAACGGGCGGCGCGGCACCTTCAGGTGGTCGGCCAGCGCCAGGGTCAGCACGTGGCTGGACGGGATACGCATCGCACCCGCCTCCGCGTGCAGCCGGGAGTCCTGCCACAGGTCGCCGCGGAAGGTCTTCACCCGGCCGCCGACCCGGCTCCGGTTCGCCTCCAGCACCCGCACCTTGTGCCCGGCCGCCAGCAGCAGCCGCGCGCACACCATGCCCGCCACGCCCGCACCCACCACCAGCACGTCGCGCGGCGCGACCGGACGCAGCCGCTGACGGCCCGTCAGCAGCTTCAGGTAGTCGAGCGTCAGGTCGCGGTGGTCGGCGTCGGTCAGCAGGATCCGGCGCGCCATGGTCAGCGCCGCCTCCTGCCGCGCCGGGTCGGGCGGCGGGGCGGCCGCACCGGCCGCGCGGGAGGGGCCGGTGCCGGGGCCGACCAGGGCGGCGGCGGTCATCGCACCGCCGGAGGCGAGGAACAATCCACGTCGAGAGATCACCCGCCACACCCTGGCAGCGCCCACCCGCCCGACACGCGGTCTCCGCGCACGAACGAACCCCCAGTCACCCGCACGGGGGCGCTCGAAGCACACCGGGGCGCACACCCCCGCCCGGTTCACCCCTCCCGGGGCAGCGTCCACGCCGGATCGCCGTCCGGCGGGGGCGGATTGACGGTCCAGGTGCTCCGGTCGGTGTCCGGGTCCCAGTACGCCACGGTGGCGGTGCTGCCGTCGTCGTAGTACATGCCGTACGCCCAGTGCTCGGGCGCCTCGTGGCACATCAGGTCGGGGTAGGGACCGATCTTCCGATGACCCCAGGCTCGGTTGACCCGGGCCACCGCCTCGGCCCGGGAGGCGCCGAAGGACACCAGCACCTCGACGATCTCGCCGAAGAACTCCAGCATCTCCCGGTCCGCGTCGAGGCGGAGCCCGCTGTCGGGCCCGTCGTGGAAACCGTTCACCTACGCTGCCTCCCCCCGGCCCGGATCCTCCTCGGCACGCTACCCGGTGGTTCCGTCCGTGCGGGGCGACGGTACCCTATTCCATCGATCCATGGATGAATGAGGAGGGCTTGTGGCCGGTACGGCCGTCGACCCCGCCGTGCAGCGGCGCATCCTGCGGGTGCTGGTCGTCTCGCAGGTGCTCAGTGGCGCGGGCCTCGCCGCCGGCATCACCGTCGGCGCGCTGCTCGCCCAGGAGATGCTCGGCAGCACCGGACTGGCCGGGCTGCCCAGCGCCCTGTTCACCGCGGGCAGCGCCGTCGCCGCGATCGCGGTCAGCCGAATATCCGCCGCCCGCGGCCGCCGCCCCGGCCTCGCCGCCGGGTACGCGACCGGGGCCGTCGGCAGCGCCGGCGTCATCGCCGCGGCCGCCCTGGACAGCCCCGTCCTGCTGTTCGCCGCGCTCTTCGTGTACGGCGCCGGCACCGCCACCAACCTCCAGGCCCGCTACGCCGGGGCCGACCTCGCCGCCCCCGGCCACCGGGCCCGCGCCGTCTCCACCGTGCTGGTCGCCACCACCCTCGGCGGCGTCCTCGGCCCCAACCTGGCCGCCCCCACCGGCGACCTCGCCGCCGCGCTCGGCCTGCCCCGCCTCGCCGGACCGTTCCTGCTGGCCGGAGCCGCCTACGCCGCCGCGGCCCTCGTCCTCGCCGCCCGGCTGCGCCCCGACCCGCTGCTGCTGGCCCGCGCCACCGCCCCCGACGGCCCCGCCGCCACCGCGGACGTCCCCGCCGACCCGGCCGCCGCCGCCCGGATCCGCAACCGGGTGCTGCTCGGCGCGCAGGTCATGGTGGTCACCCAGCTGGTGATGGTCGCCGTGATGACCATGACGCCCGTCCACATGCACGACCACGGCCACGGCACCGCCGCGTCCGGCCTGGTCATCGCCCTGCACGTGGCCGCGATGTACCTGCCCTCCCCGCTCACCGGGCGCCTGGTCGACCGGCGCGGGCCGCTGCTCGTCGGCGCCGCCGCCGGCCTCACCCTGCTCGCCGCCGGACTCGTCGCCGCCCTCGCCCCCGCCGACTCGGTCGCCCTGCTCGCCCTCGCCCTGGCCCTGCTCGGACTCGGCTGGAACTTCGGCCTGGTCTCCGGCACCGCGATCATCACCGACGCCGCCCCGCTCGCCACCCGCGCCAGGACCCAGGGCGCCGTCGACGTCGCCATCGCCGTCTCCGGCACCACCGGCGGCCTCGCCTCCGGCGCCGTCGTCGACCTGGCCGGCTACCCCGTCCTCGCCCTCGGCGGCGGCCTGCTCGCCCTCGCCGTCCTCCCGGCCCTCGCCACCACCGCCACCCGGACCCGCCGATGACGGACCGTCACCTCCCGGACCGCACCGTCGACGGCCGCGGACTGCTCTGCGTCACCCTGCTGCTGCGCCTGCGCGCCGCCGTCGCCGACGCCCCCGCCGGCACCCTCGTGCACGTCCTCGCCACCGACCCGGCCGCCCCGCTCGACCTCCCCGCCTGGTGCCACCTCACCGGCCACCACTACCTCGGCGAACCCGCCCCCGGGACGTACGCCCTGCGTCTGACCGCCACCCCGGCCCCCACCCGCCCGGACGCCCCCTGGCACCGGCAGTCGGCCGGCTGACCCCGCCCGCCCGCCACCTCAACGCCCCAGCCGCCGCACCGGCTTGGACCCCGGCCCGCCCGGCGGGGGAGCGGGCAGCACGGACGGCGGACGCAGCGTCAACGGGGACGGCGGGGACGGTGCGGACGGCGGGGCGGGCAGCGGGTAGCGCGGCGGGAGCGACGGGCGCGCCGAGGCGCCGACGACCGCGGCGAGCCCGCTGCCGAGCACGGCCCACAGCAGCGCCTGACCGCAGTACCCCTGCCAGGAGAACCGGGAGCCGAGCGACCCGAGCAGGCCGACGGACGTCACGCCGAACACCCCCGCCCCCACCGCGAACACCCCCGCCGTGCTCCCGCCGCTCATCGGACGGGCGGGCAGCGGCCGCCGCCAGCACGGAACCACCAGCGCCACCACCGCGGCCGGCACCAGCCAGGCCAGCCAGGGCACCCGGCCCCCGCCGAAGACCAGCGCCGCCACCAGCCAGCCGAACGGCACCGCCTGACGGAACACCAGCCACCACGGCAGGTACGGCGGCCCGGACGCGCGGTTGAGCCGCAGCCGGTACGCGCCCAGGCCGGTGAAGACCGCCGCCCAGCCCGCGACCAGGGCCACCACCAGGCACATGAACGGCACCCCGACCAGCTCGTACCCGCCCGCCCGGGCCGAGTCGGACTGCGGCGGCAGCTCCACCCCGCGCCACCGGCCGTCCACGTCCCGGACCTGCAGCCCTCGCAGCGGATAGTCCACGATCACCGTGTGCCCGCCCGGGACGGCCGCCACCACCAGCCCGCCCCGCCCCGCCGAAGCCGCCGCCCCGGTTCCGGCCGAAGCGCCCGTCCCCGCCGAGGCCTCCGAGTGCGGAGAAGCGTCCGGATCCGGATCCGGATCCGGATCCGGGACCGGGTCCGCGTCCGTCCCCGTCCCGCCGCCGTACCAGTACCCGTACCCGTCGACCGGCGTCAGCCGCAGCGGCGGGGTGTACTCCGGCTGCCAGGTCCGGCCGCCGTCCCGGCTGGCCTCGACCGGCAGCCCGTAGCCGCGCAGCCGGAAGCACAGCCGGTCCGGCGCGGGCAGGCACTGTCCGGCCGCCGGGTCGGGGGTGACGGCGGGCGGGGCGGGGTGCTTCTTGCCGTAGGGGACGGCCTGCCAGGTCAGGCCGCCGTCACGGGTGGTCCACCAGACGCCGTCGTACACCATCGGCCGGCCGTCCTGGCTCCACAGCCGCGGCGCGGTCTGCGGCACCGGCGTGGTCGCCACCATCGCCGCGGCCGCCAGCGGCGTCCCGACCAGCGCCAGCACCCGCCGCAGCGGACGGGGGCGGGCGCTGCGCCGCCACAGCCACCAGGACAGCGCCAGCACCGGCAGGGCCAGCAGGTCGCCCGGGTCGGCGACCGTCCGGCTCGGGACGCCGGTCAGCGCCGACCAGCCCGCGGATGCCAGCTCCGCCCCGGCGGCGGAGGACTTGGCCACCGCGAAGCTCACCGCCGTCAGCGCCACCCCGAGCAGCGCCGCCGGCCGCCCGCGCAGCCGCGGCACCGCCGACGCCACCAGCGCCAGCACCGGCGGGACGACCAGCATCCAGGCCGCGTCACTGACCTTGCCGGTCACCGCCCCGGGCCAGGCCCGCTTGCCCACCCGGTCGTTGAACGCCAGCACGGCGACCGCCAGCAACGTCCCCGGGTGCCCCGCCCAGCGCAGCGCCCGCCCCCCGTCGTTCCGCATGGGAACGAGTGTTCCGACGCCGCGTCACATCCCGGCCACGGCCGCGTCTCGCTTCCCGCAGGCGCGGCCGGGACCGGCTGCCACCGCCGGGTGTCACCCGGCGGTGACCTCCTCGAGTTCGGCGAGCAGCTCGGACGCGGCGACCGGGTCCAGGCCGCCGTAGCGCAGCGGGTAGTCGCGGCTGCTCCAGTGGTCGCCGGGCGTGGAGTCCAGCCAGACCGTCTGGAAGGTCTGGTCGGGGAACTCGTCCACCAGGCCCACCGCGATGCCCTCGTCGAGCTGGATCACCAGGTGGCAGCCGTCGGCCAGCCGCTTGGAGAACCAGCGCTCGACCCCGGCGTCCTGCGGCGCGCCGCGCTCCCAGCCGCGCTTGGTCAGGCCGAGCAGCCGGCCGACCGGCACCGTGCAGCCCTCGAAGCGGTGCAGCCGGTTGGCGGCCGCTTCCTCGGGGGTGAACCGGCGTACGGGGCGGCCGAGTTGCGGGAACGGCTGGAGGACCTCGTAGTCGGCGAACAGCTCCGACCACACCGCCACCGCCGCCTCGCCCAGCAGCAGCGGGTGGGCCAGCCGGACCGTCGCGTCCGCGGGCAGCACGAAGGGCTCGTCGGCCGCGTCGGCGAAGGTGCGGTCCTCGGCGACCCGGAACGCGGTGCCGTCGGCCGTCCAGACCAGCCGGCGCGCCAGGTGCCACACCAGCGGGTGCTCGACGAACAGCGAGCCGAACTCCTCGGCGCTCCACGAGCGTTGGGCCACCATCGCGGCCTCCAGCCGGCGGATCTGGTCGGCCGCGACGGTCCGCACGTCCTTCTTCAGCGCGGCGAACCGCTTGCGCTCGGCCGGGGCCAGCTCCTGGTCGTCCCGGGCCCCCGGCGCGGGCAGGTCCTTGCGCCGCTTGCCGTCACCGTCCAGCACGAACGGGCGCAGCTGCTCGTCGAAGCCGACCGTGAACCGGCGCGGACCGTAGTCGATCACCGTGGTGCCGTCCGGGCCGAGGCCGAGGTCGGGAACCAGCCGGTCCGCGAGCTGCTCGGCGGTCAGCCCCAGGCCCTCCGCCACCTCGGCGATCTTCTCCTGCGCGCGGGCCTTGAGCGCCTTGAACTTCACCCGCTGCGAGATCCCGTGCAGGTGCAGCAGCGCCAGGTCGGTGCCGATCGCGGCCAGCACGTCCAGGCCCTCCACGGCCCGCTGGTGCGCGCCCTGCCCCGGCCAGTCGCGCAGCACCGGGGTCAGCCGGCGCACCGTCGTGTCGTCGCCCAGCACCCCCAGCGCGTGCAGCGCCCAGCTCTCCTTCGCGGGCATCCCGGCCTGCAGCCACTGCTCGAACAGCGCCCACCCGAACGCGGCCGACCCGTCCGCCCGGCAGCTCTCGGCCACCACGGCCAGCCCCGGGTACGGCACGCCGGGCCTGGACAGCGCCAGCATGGTCAGCACGTGCCGCACCGCCTCCGCGGGCAGCGCCGTCCCCGCCCCCTCCACCGGTGCGCGCAGCAGCAGTTGGGGCAGGACGGCGGGATCCGCCCAGACGGGCAGCACCGGCATCCGGGCCGGCAGCGCGGTCTCCAGCGGATCGGCGGCCAGCACCTCGCCGACCACCTCCGCCGCCGGGGCGCCGTAGCGGTCGGCCACCGCGGCCAGCAGCGCCTCGTCCCCGCAGGAGGACGCGACCAGCCGCAGCGCCTGCTCGGCCGCCGCCCGCTCCCGCCCGGCCGGGCCGACCGCGTCCGGGACCAGCAGCAGCGCACCCGCCACCCCGTGCCGGGCGAACCACGAACGGGCCGTCGCGTGCACCGACTTGAGCCGCACCAGGCCGTCCGCCAGCAGCCGGGCCGCTCGCACCTCGCGGAACGGCAGCAGCAGCGAGGAGAGCACACCGGGCTTGGCCCGGGCGGCGTGCAGCGCCATCGGCAGCGCGGCCGGGCCGTACTTGGCGACCACCGGCGGCAGGTACTCCGACCCGCCCCACAGGTCGGCGGGCCGCCACTCGGCGACCGCCGGGGCGAGCACCTCCGCGGGGCCCTGCACCAGCAGCCGGACCGGGTACCAGAGGTTGTGGCTCTCCAACCCCGTCTTCGCCTCGGCGGCCCAGTCGGTGTCCGCCGGGTACTGCCACCCGGCGAACTCGAACCGGGCCCAGCCCTCCCGCTCACCGGCCCGCCAGGCCAGCTCCACGCCCTCGTCCGGCCGCAGGCCCTCGACGACCCGCGCCTTGCGCCGGGTGCGCGGCCGCGTCCACGGCGGCGCGGCCAGCAGCGGCGGCAGCGCCTCCGGCGCGGCCTCGGGCGCCTGCGGACGGGCGCCGTCCAGCTCCGCGACCAGCGCGGCCGCCGCGGCGTCGAGCCGCGGCAGGATCTGCGGCAGCAGCTCCCGGTGCAGCAGGACGTGGGTGTCGAGCAGCCGGCGGGCCGTCGCCGCGGCCCGGCCGCCCCGCGCCGCCGCCTCGGCCAGCAGCCGCACCGCCCGCACCGGGTACCGCCGGAGGGCCTCCTGCAGCGCCGGGCGGACCTGCTTGTCCTCCAGCCGGGCCAGCAGCAGCCGGAACGCCGCGTCGGTCGGCAGCTGCGCCAGCACGGCGGCGAGCTCCCTGGCCTCGGTCGCGTCGTGCGCCTGCTCGAACGCCTCGCGCAGCAGCGGGACGAAGGCCGTGCCGACGCTCTCGGCGAGCGTCGCCACCAGCGTCACCGGCCAGGCGCGCCACATCCGTTGGAGGTCGGCGGCCATCGGCTCCACCTGCGCCGGATCGTCCAGCGCGTGCAGCAGCAGCACCTGCAGCCCCGCCCGCTCGTCGCCGTAGCCCGGCATGTCCGCCAGGCACTGCGCCAGCCAGCCGGGCACGTTCGGGGCGAGGTAGCAGGCGAGCGCCCGGTGCCGCGGCGTGCCGCGGTGCTCGGCGGCGGCCGCCAGGGCCTCCCGGTACTCCGGCTCCGGGGCGGCGGCGAGCAGCGCGCGCAGCCGGCTCTCGACCGGGCGGCTGTCCTGCCCGTAGTAGGGCAGGGGGCCGACCCGCCGCCGCAGCGAGATGTTCGAGATGTCCGACCCGGACTGCAGGTAGGTGGTCTCCACGGTGTGCCGCTCCAGCGCCGCGCGCACCGCGAAGGGCAGCCCGTGCCGGGCCGTCCAGACGTCGGCGAACAGCGCCTTCTCCTCGGCGTCGGCCTGCCACGGGGCCGGCACGATGCTCGCCACCGCGACCGCGCCCAGCACGTCCGGCGCACCCTCCAGGTAGGCGCGCGCGGCCCGTACCAGCTCCGGGTCGGAGGCCGGGGCGTCCAGCACCCGCTCCACCCACTCCCGCCGGCCGTCGATCCGCCGCCGCTCCCGCTCCAGCGCCTCCGGCCCGGGCCACGCCACCTCCGGGATCCGGCCCGCGCGCCGCGGCAGCACCGCCTTCCACCAGGCCGCGGGCATCACGAAGGCGTCCTCGTCCGGCAGTTCCCGCACCTCGACGCCCGCGGCCTGCGCAGTCCCGGTCTCCACGGCCGCCACCTCCGCGTACCCCTTGCGCTCCTTCTCCGCGACCTGCTTGGCGAAGTGCGCCGCCGCGGCCTCGGCGGAGGCCAGTTCCTTCAGCTGCTCCCGCCCGTCGGTGCCGATCCGCCCGTAGCGCACCCGCACCCCGGCGCCCTCGACGGCCGCCTCCCAGAACTTCGCAGAACCGTCCCCGACGAGCTCCCAGCGCCGCACAGCCCACTCCTCCGCGCCCTGACCATCCGATGATCGACACCCGGAACCCTAGCGACGTCCCCCGACACCGCCCCGCACGCACCGGAGCCGGGTGACGCTCCGGCCCCGGTGCGTGCGGGACGGCTCAGCCGTGCCGGACCTTCTCCGCCGGCGCCGCCGTCCGCACCACCGTGGTGTAGCCGGGGCTGCTGATGGTGACCCGCACGCTGATGTTCTTGCCGGACAGGTTGTTCCGGTCCAGTTCCAGGGTGGCCCCGGTCGCGGTGAAGGTGCGCACCGCCGAGGCGTTCATCCCGCCGTGCGGGCCGGTGGTCTCGACGTACCAGCCGTGCGCGCCGGGCTGGACGCCGCGCCAGACCACGTCTGCCCGAGCACCGCTCGGCACGCCCTTCACCACCGCGATGTCCTTGCCGGTCAGCACGGCGGCCCGGAAGGAGTCGGTGCCCAGCACCTTGTCCTGCGGCCGCAGGCCGACGGCCGCGTACGGGATCTCGAACTCCTGCTGCCCGGCCGGGTCGTTCAGCGAGGGCTCGGGGGAGTCGAAGGTGTCGAGCGAGGGCGAGTAGGTGCGCACCACGATCTTCTGCCCGGTGTTGTCGAAGTGCAGCAGCCGGAGGAAACCGAGGCCGCCCTGCTCCAGGCCCTGGTAGTCGAAGAGCATCGAGTGGACGGTGCGGTCCGCGACGCCGTCACCGTCGTCGTCGAAGCCGTCGGTACGGGTGTACGCGTCGTGGTAGTGGCCCGAACTCACCGCGAAGACATTGGAGTTGGGCTTGACCACCTCGTCGTGGATCCGCTGCGGGACGGGGCCGAGGGTGCCGGTGGTGAGCAGGTACTCGTGCAGGTCGATCCAGACCTTGCGCTCCGGGTACTGCCTGATCACCGAGTTCATCCAGGCAATCTGCTCGTCACCCGGGTCCCACCCCATCGAGAGCATCAGGAAGTCCACGCCGCCCGCGCTGACCAGGTCGTAGTGGCCGCGGTTGTTGCCGGTCTCGCCGCCGTACCAGGGGTTGTCCCGGTAGCGGTCGGCGCCGAAGTACGTCCCGAACTGCGAGTAGTCGTCGGCCGCGTGGCCCACGTCGTGGTTGCCGGCCAGCACGCCGTACGGCAGCCCGGCCTCGTTGAGCGGCTTGTACGCGGCGTCCGCGTTCTTCCACTCGTACGCCGGGTCGTGGTTGTCGCCCCGGAAGTCGGTGGCCCGGTAGTCGTCCACG
Source organism: Kitasatospora sp. NRRL B-11411 (assembly GCF_000721345.1). Taxonomy (NCBI): domain Bacteria; kingdom Bacillati; phylum Actinomycetota; class Actinomycetes; order Kitasatosporales; family Streptomycetaceae; genus Kitasatospora; species Kitasatospora sp. NRRL B-11411. Next base: position 13,981 of record NZ_JOGH01000008.1, read on the forward strand.
ATGTCGCCGGTGTGGATGACGTACTGCAGGTTGAGGTCGTCCCGCTGGGACAGGAAGAAGTCGTTGATCGCCAACTGGTGCGCGTACCAGGTGTCGGGGCCGCCGCTGCCGGCCGCCCAGCCCTGGTTCTCGTTGTAGTACTGGGTGTCGGACTGCCAGCCGATGGTGAAGTCGTAGGCGTCGCGCGGGGTCGCGCCCGCGCTGTACGGGGTGACCGCGCTGTCGCGGGCCGAGCGGTCGCCGCCGGGGAAGCCCTCCGAGTGCTGCACCAGCACGGTGACCTGGCCGTCCTTGACGTGGTCGGCGACCGGCACGGTGCCGCCCAGGGTGAACGAGGCCCGCCCGCCCTCCGCGCCGGTGGTCAGGCGGCGGTCGACCTCCTCCCACTTCCCGGTGGCGGAGTTCAGCGCGTACAGCAGCACCTTGGCACCGGTGTTCGCCGACCCCGCCCAGGACAGCCGCACCTGCGCGTCCGCCCCGGCGCCCTCCGGCACCGGCACGGTGAACAACTGGTACGGCAGCGCCGTCCGGGAGGAGACCGCCGGCTCGACGCCGTCGGTGCTGAAATCGACGCGGCTGGTGGCGGTGTTGCCGATCGCGTCGACGGCGGTGAACACGGCGGTGTGCGCGCCGGGGGCGAGCGTCAGCGAGGAGGCCGCGTACGGCAGCGCGACCGGCTTGCCGTCCAGCGTCGCACTCACCGCCTTCACCCCCGACCCGGCGTCGCCCGCCGTGGCGTCCACGGTGAACCCGCCCCGGTAGCGGCGGCCCGGCTCGACGGTCGGGGTGAGCTGCGGCCGGGTGTTGTCGACCTGGACGGTGCGGGTCACGGTGCGCCCGTCGGCCGTCGCGCTCACGGTGTGCGGGCCGTCGGGCACCGCCGTGGTGTCCCAGACGTGCGCGAGCGAGGTGAACGCGTCGTCGGGCAGCGTGAAGGTGGCCTCCAGGTAGTCGTAGTCGGCGGCGCCGTCGCCCATCGCGATCAGGGTGTCCTCGCCGGCCGACAGCACCGTCCGGACCGGCGGGTCGTACGCGGTGGCGCCGTTGGTGGCGTTCACGCCGACGACCACCGGGCGCAGCACCCGGCCGTCCGGCAGCGCCAGGCGCAGGTTCCGCACCGAGAAGTCGTCGTTGTCGTCGGCGGTGCTCAGCTCCGGGTAGCCCTTCGTCCCGGCCCAGATGCTCAGGGTCAGCGGCTCGCCCTTGCGGATCCGCTCCACCGGCACCCGGGTCGGCACGGTGACGACCCGCTCGTAGTAGCCCTCGTCGAAGACGTTCAGCACCTGGTCGTCGAGCTTGACGCCGTTGCGGAAGAACGCGTCGGTGTTGGTCGCCTCGAACGCGAAGTACGCGCCCTGCTCCAGCGCCGGAACGCCCGGCGCCACCGGCTCCCCGTCCACCCGCAGCCCCGGCCCGTCCGGCTTCCCGGCCGTGGTGCCCGCCAACCGGACCTGCCCGCCGACGTACTGGCCGTCCGTCACGTTCAGCCGCACCGGCTCCGGCGCGCCGCCGCCCCGCAGGTCGATCCGGACGGTGTCGAGCACCGTGGAGTGCGCCCCGTCGCGGGCCACCACCCGGTACTCGATCCAGCCCTTCCCGAACAGGTCGACCTTCGGGACGGTGCAGGAGTAGCGGCCCGGCGCGCCGGCCCGCAGTCGGCGGGTGCTCGGCTCGGTGGTGTCGGTGTCCAGGGTCAGCTCGACGGTGCGCACCTGGTGGTCGTCGGTGACCGCGAAGGTCAGCTCCAGGTCGTCGGTGACCGGCGCCTCGCCGGTGCCGCGCAGGTCGGTGACCACCGGCGCGGTGTCGCTCGCCGGGTCGGCGACCAGCCCGGCGGGCACCTGCCCGGGATCGGTCCGTCCGGGGGTGGCCGGGCCGGGGCCGATCATGGTCTGCGCGGTGCCCGACTCCCAGCGGTACTGGATCGGCTCGTCCGCCACCGTCTGGTCGTCGTTCAGGTAGTCGGCCCGGCTGATCTCGTACCCCGTGTCGGTGGACACCCGGATGCCGCGCGGCCCGCCGTTCGCCATCCCGCCGTTGAACGTCTCGACCAGGTCCACCCCGGGGGTCAGGTTGCTGCCCCAGTGCTTGTTGAAGTCGGCCGCGGTCAACGCCTGGTCGGCCCCGTTGCGCACCCACAGCACCAGCGTCCGCCCCGGCCCGATCACGGTGTCCGCGGGCACCGACGGCCACAGCGCGCTGCTGGTCACCACGCGGCTCGCGTCGAGGTACAGGTACTCCAGCGTGAAGTCGTTCCACCGCACCGGCGACTGCGAGGCGTTGTACACCTCGACGAACTCGTACCCGTCCGAGCCGTTCACGTTCGCGGTGTCCGGCGCCAGCTCGGTGACCTGCAACAGCGGCGCCCGCAACGCCGGATCCACCGGCGGGACGCCCGACGCGGACGGCGACGGCGACGGCGTGGGCGTCGGGCCCGGGCCCGCGCTCGGGCCTGCCGTCGGTGTCGTACCGGGGCTCGGGGCCGGGGTCGGTTCGGGGTTCCCGTCCGTCCCCGGCACCAGCTGCGAGGGCGCCACCGTCCCCGGCGTGGCCGGCCCGTTCGAGAACAGCGCGGCCCGCGCCCCGCCCGCAGGCACCGTGAAGTGCGTGGACGCCCCCGGCGTCGCCGGCACCCGAGCGGGCACGAACGACCAGCTCGGCACCTTCAACGCGGAGGGCACCGAGGCGTCCACCAGCCCCAGCGCACGCTGCCCGCCGTTGGCGATCCCGGCCTGCCCCTCCACCCGGACGATCGCCACGTCGTCCGGCACGTTGCCGTAGAACGCCCGGAAGTCGGCCTCCGACCTCGCGTACGTGTTCACCCCGCCGTCGCTGTGGTCCAGCCAGAAGACCGTACTGCCGTGCGCTGGCACCACCGCCGCCAGCGGCCCCGGCGTGACGGCGTTCCCCGCCACCCCGTCCGAGACCGCGAACTTCAGCGCCGACCCGAACGAGGCGTCGGTCGGCGCGGCATCGGTGCTGTACCCCACTCCGATCTGCCGGGCCGCCAGGTCGACGGCCTCGCCGGTGGTGTTGGTGACCTCGAAGAACTCGAAGTCGTCCGGGACGTTCGCCGGAGTCCCGTCGTCCGGGTGCACCTCCGAGACGAACAGCCCGGCCCCGGCCGGGACCTGATCGGACGTCGCCCCGCCCCCGGCCGAAACGGCCCGGGCGACGCCGACGCCGCTGACCACCACGGCCAGGGCCAACGAAGCGGGAAGCGCACGGAACGCGCGCGGACGGGGATGGTGCACGGGTCGGGCCCACTCTCTCGGATCGGAATCCGGTGGACCGTAACCAGCGAAGGTAAAGAGTCGGCAATGAGTCGTGAGCGACCGGCGGCCCCCGCCCGAACGTTCACCCGAAGCCGGGCCCGGCCACTGTCGGCCGGAACCCGGAATCCGGGAGATCCGACGACGACCGGGCCCGGACGGGACGCCGCAGGCACCGACGGGACGCCGCAGGCACCGACGGGACGCCGCAGGTCACCGACCGCCGGGCTTGCCCCTGGAGGCGAACACCAGCACGGTCGAATCCGGCTCCACCGGGCCCCGGCCCCCCCTCGGCGCGGTGTTGAGCACCTGCCCGGCGGGCGCCTTCCAGTCGGTGTGCCACACCACCGAGCAGCGCAGCCCGAGCCCCCGCAGCACCTCACCCGCCCGGTCCACCGTCATCCCCTGCAGGTCCGGCAGCACCACCCCCGAATGCGGCCCCGCCCCCGCCGCCGGGGTCGGTGTGGCCTCCGCCGAGCCCTCCGCCGCAGGCCCGGCCGTCGGCATCGGAACGCACCAACTGCCCGTCGGCGGCAGCGCCGCGGGCGACGGCGCCGACTCCGGCCGCAGCGCGAAGAACCCCGTCGCCGCCAGCACCGCGACACCCGCCACCGAGGCGCCGCCCAGCAGACCCCGGCGCACCCGGCGGCGCCCCACCGTCCGCTCGATCGCGGCCGCGTCGACCACCGGCGCCGCCGGGCCGTCCGCGAACGAGACCAGCGCCGCCCGCAGTTCCTCGTCGAAACCCGGCCCCGTCCCGCCCGTCCCGCTCACCGCACCCCTCCGATCGGCGCCCCGGGCGCCCTGTCAGCCGTCAAGGACTCACGCAACTTGGCCAGGCCGCGCGCGAGTTGGGAGCGCACCGCGCTCGCGGAAATCCCCAGCACGTCGGCGACCTGCTCGGTCCCCATGTCGTGCAGGTAGTGCAGCACCACCACGCTGCGCATCCCCATCGGCAGCCCCAGCAGCGCCCCGATCAGCTCGGCGCGCAACTCCGCCTGCCCCAACCCGTCCCGCGGCTCCACCGGCTCCGGCAGCCCGGCCAGCCCGGTCCGCTCCCCACGCCGAAACCGCCGCCGCCACCGGTCGTTGGCCAGGTTCACCAGCACCCGCCGCACGTAGGCCTCCGGCGAATCCGCCGCCGCCACCTTCCGCCAGTGCCGGCAGGCCCGCTCCAACGCCTCCTGCACCAGGTCCTCGGCCGCGTGCACATCACCCGTCAACGCGTACGCGGTCCGGAACAACGCCCCCGACCGCTGCCCCACGAACTCCGCGAACCCGGCCCCCGGATCACCCCTGCGCAACCTCACTCGCCCCTCCTCCCACTCCACCACTCCGGTCAACTGCCCCCAAGACGCCCCACCCCGCCCCAGCGCTGCACGGCCCACCGGACAGTGGCACGGATCACAGCGGGGGCGCCGAGGGGATCGCTCCGGCGCAGGGCATCCGGCTGAACCCGGAAGTGCCCGAGAGCGGGGTGGACCACCCGGCCGTCACGGAGGCGCTGACGGAGGGCGACCGGTACGGCCACCGGCGGCGGGGCGGCCGGGACCACGTCTGGTGCGAGTTCGACCTGAGCCCGGGGCCCCGCCCCGTTCCGGTCGTCCGCCCGGTCGTGCGTGAAGCGCTGCCGCCCGGGGGCCTCCCGCCGCTGCGCGTCTTCCGGTTCGACGGCTGTCCACGGCGGAGAGGGAACTTCCGGGGCCGTTGGTCACGTGATTGGTCGCGCCACTGCCCGGAAAAGCAAAAAACCCCTGATCAACAGGGGTTTCACGCTGGTGTCCGAGGGGGGACTTGAACCCCCACGCCCGATAAAGGGCACTAGCACCTCAAGCTAGCGCGTCTGCCATTCCGCCACCCGGACCGGGTGTCGTCCTCGCGGGGCGTTCCCCGCGCTGACATGGACAACAGTAGCAAAGATCGACTGCCAGACCCAAAACCCGGGGGTGGCGGGGTGGGCGGGGCTTCGAATGCGGGGGCGACGGGGCGTCGGTCAGGAGTGTCGGGGAGATATGCCCTTGGGGCCGGACGGGTGGTGGGGGAGGATGACGGGACGGCGCCCGCGGTCCCCGGCCGGGGTCGGGGCGGCGCGGGCCGCAGCCGCGCCGGGGCGGGCAGACACGAGGTGGGAGCGATGAGCGTGGGCAGCGAGCGCGCGGTGACGGCCGAGTCGGAGGTCGCCGAGATCTGCCGGGACCTGATCCGGATCGACACCAGCAACTACGGGGACGGCTCCGGCCCGGGCGAGCGGAAGGCCGCCGAGTACGTGGCCGAGCAGCTCGCCGAGTTCGGGCTGGAGCCGCAGATCTTCGAGTCGGCCAAGGGCCGGGCCTCCACGGTGGTGCGGATCGAGGGCGAGGACCGCTCCCGGCCGGGCCTGCTGATCCACGGGCACACCGACGTGGTCCCGGCCAACGCCGACGACTGGACGGTGCACCCGTTCTCCGGCGAGATCACCGACGGCTGCGTGTGGGGCCGCGGCGCCGTCGACATGAAGGACATGGACGCGATGACCCTCGCGGTGGTCCGCGACCGGCTGCGCACCGGCCGCAAGCCCCCGCGCGACCTGGTGCTGGCGTTCCTCGCCGACGAGGAGGCGGGCGGCACGTACGGCGCCCGGTTCCTGGTGGACCGGCACCCCGAGCTGTTCGAGGGCGTCACCGAGGCGATCGGCGAGGTCGGCGGCTTCTCCTTCACCGTCAACGATCAGGCCCGGCTGTACCTGGTGGAGACGGCGGAGAAGGGCATGCACTGGATGCGCCTGACCGTCGAGGGCCGGGCCGGCCACGGCTCGATGGAGAACGACGACAACGCGATCACCGAGCTGTGCGAGGCGGTGGCCCGGCTCGGCCGGCACCAGTTCCCGCTGCGGATCACCAAGACCGTCCGGGCCTTCCTGGACGAGCTCTCGGACGCGCTGGGCGTGCGCCTCGACCCGGAGGACATGGACGAGACGCTCCGGGTGCTCGGCGGCATCGCCAAGATGATCGGCACCACCCTGCGCAACACCGCCCAGCCGACCATGCTCGGCGCCGGCTACAAGGTGAACGTCATCCCCGGCCAGGCCACCGCGCACGTGGACGGCCGCTTCCTGCCCGGCTACGAGGAGGAGTTCCTGGCCGAGCTGGACAGCGTCCTCGGTCCGCGCGTCAAGCGCGAGAGCCTGCACCACGACAAGGCGATCGAGACCAGCTTCGACGGCGCCCTGGTCGAGGCCATGCAGACCGCGCTGCGCGCCGAGGACCCGATCGCCCGGGCCGTCCCGTACTGCCTGTCCGGCGGCACCGACGCCAAGTCCTTCCAGGACCTGGGCATCCGCTGCTTCGGCTTCGCGCCGCTGCAGCTCCCGCCGGACCTGGACTTCGCCGGGATGTTCCACGGCGTGGACGAGCGGGTGCCGGTGGACGGCCTGAAGTTCGGCGTCCGGGTGCTGGACCGGTTCATCGACCTGGCCTGAGCCGGGGAAGTGCGGTTAATCGGTCCAGCATCAGAGCTTTCGAGCATCCGAAATGGCGATCACCTGTTCGCTTGATCACTTCAACGGGTGAATGCGGATCCGGCCCCGTGTCCCGGTCGCGGAGGCTTCGTTCTTCCGTGTGCAGCCCGGGGGAACGGGCTGGAAACGACCAGGAGGAGCAGTTCAGATGAAGGCCAAGAAGATCGCTGCCGTTGTCGCCGCCACCGGTGGCCTGGTGCTCGCGGGCGCCGGCGTCGCCTCGGCGCACGGCGGTGCGGGCGCGGACGGTGTCGCGGTCGCCTCCCCGGGCGTGCTCTCCGGGAACCTGATCCAGATCCCGGTGCACGTCCCGGTGAACGTCTGCGGCAACACCATCAGCGTGATCGGCCTGCTCAACCCCGCGTTCGGCAACGCCTGCCAGAACGTCTGAGCGGGCCCCGCCGAGGACCGGCGGGCCGCCGACCCCGAGTTCCCGCCCCCGCGCGACCCCTGTGTCGCGCGGGGGCGGACGCGTGTCCGGACGCGCGTCCGGGGCGGGGGAGGCGGGCGTCGGCCCCGGTCGGGTGAACGGTGCGGTTCCCGGGGAAAGGGAGAGCTCACCCGATCGGATGAAGTGACTGCAGATGGCTCAACCTTCACCGTTAAGGGTCGTTGAAGTAGTGCCGCCGCCTTCGCGGCAGGCAATTCCGACTATCGGATCGACCGGAACTCCGGAGCCGCCGGAAATCCGCCGGGGAACCGTCCCGGCGGCGGCCCGGAACCGGATCGGACCACCGAACGAGAAACCAAGGGGAGTCAATGCGACAGGTCGCCAGGAAAGGCCTTCTCACGGCCATGGCCACCGGCAGCGTGCTGGCCTCGACCGCGGGCTACGCCCACGCGGCCGCCGATGCGCACGGCGTGGCGGCCAACTCGCCCGGCGTGGGCTCCGGGAACGCGGTGCAGGTGCCCGTGGAGCTCCCCGTGAACGCCTGCGGCAACACGATCAACGTGATCGGCCTGCTCAACCCGGCGTACGGCAACGACTGCTCCAACGTCAGCCACACCGGCCGCAGCGCGGGCAGCACCGGCAGCACCGGGAGCGGCAGCCAGACCGGCACCGGCGACCGGTCCGGCTCGGGCACCGCGGGCTCCGGCACCGCGGGCTCCGGTGCCGGCGGGACGAGCAGCAACTCGCCCGGCGTCGCCTCCGGCAACAACGTCCAGGTGCCGATCAGCGCGCCGGTCGACGCCTGCGGCAACTCGGTCAACGTGGTGGGCCTCGGCAATCCGGCGTACGGCAACAACTGCGCGAACGTGTCCACCGCGCACCAGCCGCCCGTCACCCCGCCGCCCGTCACCCCGCCGCCGGTCACCCCGCCCGGCCACGACTGCGACTGCCCGCCCGAGCAGACCGGCGGCGAGCACAGCACGCCGCCCGGCCCCCCGGGAACCGACCGCACCGGCGGCCCCGGCGGCGACCGGCCCGCCACCCCGGCGCCGGTCGCCCCCGTGGTCCAGGCCCGGGCCGCCGCCCCCGTCGCGGAGCAGGCCCTGGCCTCCACCGGTGTCTCCGGCCTGGAGGTCATCGCCCCGGCCGGCCTCGCGCTGCTGCTCGGCGGCGGCGTGCTCTACCGCCGCTCGCGCTCGCTGGCCCGCCGCTGACGGCGCCCGCCCGCCCCTGACGCCCGCGCCCGGGCGCCCCGCCACGGCTCAGGCCGGCGGCGGGGCGCCCGGGCGCGGGTGCGCTTCCTACCAGCTGGAACGGACCTGCCGGATGATCCGCCGCTTCAGCCGCACCGTCCGGCTGCCGTCGGGGAACAGCCGGAGCCGGTCGAGCTCCCAATTCCCGTACTCGGCGTGCTCGGTGAGCAGTTGGCGCGCGGCGTTCCGGGTGGTGCCGCGGGGCAGGCGGAGCGACTGGTACTCGTACTCCGGAAGCCGGACCGTTTTGGTAGGGATCAAGGCGTCTCCTCCGCTGCTGTGCTGCCTGCAAGCCTACGGCGCGTCGCCGAAAGGTGGCCGGTCCGGGTCGGCCCGCCCGGGCGGACGGTCCGAGCCTCGTCCCGGCCGGAGCTGATCGTCAATCAGTTTTCCGGTACCGGAAGGGATACCCGCGCCGGGCCGCGCCGATGCGCCCCACGCACGCCCGGTGGGCGGTCCGGTCGGCGGCCCGGCGGGCGGGAAACCGCGCGCGGCGGCGGGCGCAGAACCGCCCGGAACGGACATCGGGGGTGAACTTGCCCGGTTTTCCCGGCTGTAGATGACAACCGCTGTGCGTGTCGTCGCCGGGTGGGGATAGCGTCTGCACCATGTCTGATGCCGCGCAGCTGACCATCACCGAGGTACGGGCCGCCGCAGAGGCGGTCAAGGCCGCCATCGACCGCCACCTGCAGGCCGTCTCCAGCTCCACCGAACCCGGCGATCCGGTCGTCGTCCACGCCTACGAGGAACTCGCGGCGGCAGCCATCGCCTACGACCAGATCCTGTACGAGGTCTACGACGAGGTCACCCCCTTCGAGATCCCCGGCGACGACGCCGGGTCCGGCTACCAGGGCCCCGAGCACCCCGAGGCGATCAGCGTGCTGATCCGCCGGGACTACCTGATCGCCGACCCGAAGCGGCTGCGCGCCCAGGCCGAACGGGTCGACGAGTCGCTCCCGCCGGGCGCGGGCGCCGAGGGCGAGGTGACGGCGGCGCTCGGCGTGCTGTTCGGCGAGTACGAGCCGGACGAGATCGCCGCCCGGGCCGAGGAGTTCGGCCTGGAGGAGGGCGACTCCACGCTCTGGGTGTCGGCCGCCGAACCCGCCGACCCCGGCGAGTGGCTGCCCGAACCGTTCGACGGCGCCGACCCGGAGCTGCTGATCTGCCGCTTCGACGTCAGCGAGGTCTACGACGACGAGCTCGACGAGCTCTGAGCAACCCCCGGCCCCCGCGCGCCAGGCCCCGGCCCCGTCCGGCCGCCCGGCGCGCGGGGGCCGTTCCCGTTCCCGTTCCCGTTCCCGGGCCCTTTCCCGCGCCCGCGCCCGTGCCCGGAAGATCGCCCGGCCTTCTTGATTCTTGCCCGAACGGACCGGATCTCGGCTAGCGTTCGGGCAGCGACGGAGACGCGTTCCGGGGCTCCGGTCCGGGGGGAGCGGAGTGCCGGCACCCGGCTACCGGTGCGGTCGTACGTCGCACGGGGGACTGCTGCCGGGCTGCGGCGGGGGAAGCGGACGAGCGGCTCAACGACGAGGCGCCCCGGGGGGATTGCGGCGGCTCTCCCTCCCACCTGACCCCGCCGAACGGTCGGCCCGGCGGCAGCGGGTACTGCACCGCCCTGCGGGCGCGGCGGCCGGGGCCTCGCCCCGCCACCGCGCCCGCAGCGCTTTCACCGCGCGTTCACTGCGCGGTCAGGACCGACCGCAGCCGGGTGGTGCGGTCCGGCGCGGGCCGCTCGGTGACCGCCTGGGCCAGCGCCGGGCCCGCCGCGTGCACCACCGACAGGTGCCGCTCCGCCCGGCCGAACGCCGAGTACACCCACTGCCTGGTCAGCTGCCCGGCCGCCTCCGGCGGCAGCACCACGACCACCGCGGGCCAGCGCCGCCCGACCGCCTGGTGCGCGGTCACCGCCCAGCCGTGCCGCAGCTTCCCGGCCTGCGCCGGGGACAGCGTGATCCGGCCGCCGTCGGCCAGTTCCACGTGCAGGCCGCTCGCGTCGCCGTCCAGCACCCGCCCGGGCAGGTTGACGCCCAGCGCGGGGGAGTGCACCACCCGGTCGCCCGGGTCGAAGCCGCCGAACCGGCCGGGGCCGGGGTTCAGCCGGGCCTTGGCCGCCGCGTTCAGCGCCCGGGTGCCGGCCGGGCCGCCGTGGCCCGGGGTCAGCAGCACCGTCTGCTCGGGCGGCACGGACAGCGCCCGCGGGATCGAGTCGGTCAGCAGTTGGACGGCCCGGTGCACCGCCTCCCCGCCGTCCTGCGCGGTGAGGATCACCACCTCCTTGTCCGGGGCGTCCACCGGCTGCAGCTCGCCGACGCCGACCCCGGACACCAGCTCGCCGATCGGCCCGAAGTCCGGCGTCCGGGACGCCACCGCGGGGCAGGCCCGGGCGGCCAGCAGGTCGGCGAAGAACCGGCCCGGACCGGCCGACCACAGGCCGCCCGGATCCCCGGACAGCACCAGCCGGGCGCCGTCCGCCATCGCCTCCAGCAGCGTCGCCGCGGTCTCCACGTCCAGCAGCGGGGCGTCCAGCACCACCAGCACGTCCAGTTCGAGGGTGCCGTCCAGCGCGCGCGGCACGTCCGCGCCGTACAGCAGCTCGTGCAGGGTGCCGATCCGCCCGGCGGCGGGGGAGCCGTCGGGCAGCAGCGCCGCCAGCGCGTCCCGCCCCTGGCCGGCCCAGACGGCCGCCCACACCCGCAGGCCCAGCCCGGCCGCCGCGTGCAGCAGCGCGGCCGGCTCGGCCCGGGCCGCCTCGCCGCCGGTGTGCAGCACCAGCCCGGACGCGGACACCGCCCGGACCAGCTCCTGCGCGGAGCGCGGCGCCGCCGCCGCGGCCTCCTCCCAGGCGTCCGGACCCGGGCCGTCCTCGACGGTGGACAGCAGCCGGACCAGGCCCTCGCCGAGGCTCTCCTCCGCCAGCGCCAGCCGCTCCAGCGCCAGCATGGTGCGGACCGGCGGCTCCTCGTCCTCGTCGTGGCTGCCGGGCGGCAGCGGCAGCTCCTCCTGGAACGGCATCACCCGCCCGTCCTCCAGCACCGCCTGCAGCGCGGCCTCCGGGTCCGGCACGCGCTGGGCGCGCAGCGCCCCGGCGACCTCGCCGAGCTCCTGCGCCGAGTGCCCGCGCAGCGCGGCCTGCTCCAGCAGCCAGGCCACCAGCGCCTGCGCGCGGCGCGGGTCGCCCGGCTGGGCGGCCGGGCCGAGCAGCGCCTTGGCGAAGCCGTCGGCGTGCTCGGGACGGACCCCGGGCAGCGCGAGCACCGCCCACGGGTCCTCCCGCAGCTGCTCGGCCGCACCCTCGCCGAACTCGGCGAGCGCCGGCCCGGCCAGCTCGGCGGGCGCACCGCCGGCCGCCAGCACCTCGCCGACGGCGGCCAGCGCGGCCCTGCGCTGCGCGTCGTCGAGCGGGACGTCGGGGCGCCCGGCGGGCGCGGCCGGCCGGCGGACGGGGCGCTCGGCGGGCGCGGACTCCCCGACCGGCGCGGGCGGTTCGGGCCGCTCGGCGGCGTCCTCGACCGGCCCAGGCCCGGGCCCCGGCTCCGATTCCGACTCGGGCCCGTCCGACGGCTCGTCGGGGGTCGCCAGGTCGATCTCGCGCGGGGGACGGGGCGGGGCGACGATGTCGTTCGCGTTGATCGCGCCGATCGCCTTGGCCAGCGCGGCCACCGCGGCGGCGCGCTGCTCGCCGCTGAGCGGCGCGTCGGCGGGCCGTCCGGCGCCGCCGTCCGGGGTGTCCGGGGCGCCCGTCGGCGCTGCCGGGCTCTCGGCCGGGCGTTCGGCGCGGCCCTCGGCCCGGCTCGCGGCCGGGCCCTCCTCGGGGGTGGTCATCGCGGAAAGGCTCCTTCGACGGGCGGGGCGGCTACAGCTCCGTCCAGCCCTGGTCCGGGTAGCGGTGCACCGGGGCCGACACGTCGTCCAGCGCAGCGCGGATCTCACCCGGAAGCGTAAGGGCCTCGACCGACAGTGAGGACTGCAGCTGGGTGGAGGTGCGGGCGCCCAGCAGGGTGGCCGACACGCCCGGGCGGTCGCGGACCCAGGCGAGCGCCACCTTCAGCGGGGTGGAGGCGAGCCCGTCGGCGGCGGTGGCCAGCGCGTCCACGATCCGCCGGGACGCCTCGCCCAGGTACGGCTGCACCGACCCGGCGGGGTGCGGGGCGGCGCCGCGCGACTCGGGCGGCACGCCGTGCCGGTACTTGCCGGTCAGCACGCCCCGGCCGAGCGGCGAGCAGGCCAGCAGGCCGACCCCGGCGTCCAGCGCCGCGGGCAGCGCCTCGCGCTCGATGCCGCGCTGCAGCAGCGAGTACTCGAGCTGGACGGAGGCCAGCGGGGTGCTGCCGGGCACCGCGTGCTGCCGGGCCGCGGACTTGGCCAGCTGCCAGCCGCTGTACTGGCAGACCCCGACGTACCGGGCCCGGCCGGAGGCGACCGCCAGGTCGAGCGCGTGCAGGGTCTCCTCGGTGGGGGTGACCGGGTCGTGCGCGTGCACCTGCCACAGGTCGACGTGGTCGGTGTTCAGGCGGCGCAGCGAGGCGTCCAGGGCGTCCAGCAGGTGGCCGCGGGAGGCGTCGGGGCGGCGCGAGCCGGGCCGCGCGCCCGCCTTGGTGGCGATCACCAGCTCGGAGCGCGGGACCAGGCCGTCGGTCAGCCGGGACAGCAGGTACTCGGCGCCGCCGTCCGCGTACACGTCGGCGGTGTCGACCAGGGTGCCGCCCGCGTCCACGAACGCCTTCAACTGCTCGGCGGCCTCGTGCTCGTCGGTGTCCCGGCCCCAGGTGAGGGTGCCCAGGCCGAGCCGGGAGACCCGCAGGCCGGTCCGGCCGAGCTGTCGCTGTTCCATCGCGCCCTCCGTCAAGCCCGCTGTGCCAATCGTGTCGGCGCAGGTCGGGGGCGGTGCCCCCACGTGGTGTGAGGGTAGCGGCGAAACCCCCCGGGGCCCGGGACGACCCGCTCGGCCGACGTGTCCGCGCGCCGCGCCGCCGTCCGCGCGCCGCCGTCCGCGCGCCGCGCCGCGCCGTTGCCCTCGTGCCGCGCCGCCGTCCGCGCCCCGGTGCGGCCCGACCGCCACTACCGGTCAGTAGCATGACGTCCGGCGGGGCGGCTACGCTCACCCGCACCACCCGACTGGAAGGCTTGGGCACATGCGACTCGGGATCAATCTCGGCTACTGGGGACTCGGCCTGGACGCCGACAACATCGCGGTCGCCCAGGAGGCCGACCGCCTCGGCTACTCCGTCTGCTGGGCCGCCGAGGCCTACGGCTCGGACGCCGCCACCGTCCTGTCCTACGTCGCCGCGAAGACCGAGCGGATCGACATCGGCTCGGCGATCTTCCAGATCCCGGCCCGCACCCCCACCATGACCGCGATGACCGCCGCCACCCTCGACACCCTCTCCGGCGGCCGCTTCCGGCTCGGCCTCGGCGTCTCCGGCCCGCAGGTCTCCGAGGGCTGGTACGGCGTCAAGTTCGACAAGCCGCTGGCCCGCACCCGCGAGTACGTGGAGATCATCCGCAAGGCGATGTCCCGCGAGCGCCTGGTGCACGAGGGCGCCAACTGGACCCTCCCGCTGCCCGGCGGCCCCGGCAAGCCGCTCAAGCTCACCGTCCACCCCGTCCGCGAGCACCTCCCGCTGTACATCGCCTCGATGGGCCCGAAGAACCTCGAACTCACCGGCGAGATCGCCGACGGCTGGCTCGGCCTGTTCTTCTCCCCCGAGCAGGCCGCGCTCTCCGTCGACGCCCTCGCCGCGGGCCGCGCCAAGGCCGGGCTCACCCTGGACGGATTCGACCTCTGCCCCACCGTCAACATCGTGGTCGGCGACGACGTCCGGGCCGCCGCCGACACCCTGCGCGACTACACCGCCCTCTACCTCGGCGGCATGGGCAGCAAGGAGAAGAACTTCTACAGCCGGCTCGCCCGCCGGATGGGCTTCGAGCAGGCCGCCGACGAGGTCCAGACCCACTACCTGGCCCGCGACAAGGCCGCCGCCGCGGCCGCCGTCCCGCACGACTTCATCGACGCCACCGCCCTGCTCGGCGACACCGCCCGGATCGCCGACCGCATGCAGGCGTACGCCGCCGCCGGCGTCACCACCCTCACCCTCGCCCCGTCCGGCTGGACCCTCGACGAGCGCATCACCGCCCTGCGCACCGGCGTCGACGCCCTGGAGCGCGCCGGCCTGGCCTGATCCGCACCCGCCGCCGGCCGGTCAGCCGTCGGCCGGTCGGTCGGCGGCCGGGGCGAGGGCGCGGGCGAGCTGGACGCGCGAGTGCAGGTCGAGTTTCCGGTAGACGCGGGTGAGGGTCGCCTCGACGGTCTTGACGCTGACGGTGAGGTCGGCGGCGATGTCGCGGTTGCTCGCGCCGGCCGCGGCGAGGCGGGCGCAGCGCTCCTCGGCCGAGGTGAGGCGGGGGAGCGCGCCCTCCTCCGGGGGGCCGGGCTCCAGCCGGTGCAGGGCGCGGGCGGCGGCGTCGGCCCAGGGGTGGGCCCGGTGGGCGGTGAAGAGGTCGGCGGCGCTGCGGGCCGCGGCGCGGGCGGCGGCCCGGCGGCGGCCGCGGCGTTCGGTGTGGCTGAGGGCCAGCAGGGTGCGGCCGCGTTCGAGGGGCAGGTGGCGGAGGCGGTCGGCCGTGCCGGTGAGGCGCCGGGCGGCGGCGTCGTAGTCGCCGCGGGCGGCCTCCAGGAGGGCCCGGGTGCGGGCCAGGGCGGGCAGCACCGAGGCCCGGCCGAGGCCGGTCGCGGTGCGGTGGGTGTCGGCCAGCAGGTCGTCGGCCTCGTCGAGGCGGCCGACGGCGACCAGGGCTTCGGCCAGGTCGGCGTGCCAGCGCAGCACGGAGGGGTCGCGGACCTGCTGCTGCCGTTCCAGGTCGCGGACCTCCGCCAGGGCTTCCAGGGCCTCCCTGGGCCGGCCGGTGGCGAGCAGCAGGTGTCCGAGGGCGTAGAGGTTGCGGGAGAGGAAGACCTTGTTGTCCTCGTGCCGGGCGGCGTCGATGCCGCGGCGGGCGTGCTCCAGGGCGGTGCCGGTGCTCCGGCCGGCGCCTTCGGCGAGGGCGGAGGTGTAGCAGGCGGGGGCGGGTGACAGGGCGGTGCGGTCGGTCAGGGCCTGGGCGCGGTGCGCGTGATCGAGGGCCCGGGCGCAGCGTCCGGCGCGCAGTTCGGCCTCGGCGAGGCTGCGCAGGACGTCGACGGTGGCTTCGGCGTCCGGGATCCGTTCGGCCTCGACGAGCAGCGGCAGCAGCAGGGCGCGGGCCCGGTCGGGGAGGTCGTCGAAGAGGGCGTGCCGGGCGGCGAGGTGCTGGGGCGCGCCGTTGACGGGGACGGCGGCGGTGCGCGGCAGGGACAGGGCGTGCCCGAGCGTGGCCTCGCTCCCGGGGTGGCCGAGGATCCGCTGGACGCGGGCCTGCATGGTCAGGGCCAGCGCGCCGGTGGCGCTGTCGCCGGCGGACAGGGCGAGGGCGGCGGCCTGTTCGGCCAGGACGCACGCCCGGTGGGGGTCGCCCTCGCTGACGTTGGCCCAGACGGCCTGGCGGATCAGCACCTGCGAGGTCAGGTCCGGGCGTCCGGCGGCGGCGTGGAGGGCGTCGGCGAACAGGTGGTCCGCGTCGTCCAGGTGCTGTCCGCTCGCGTCGATCAGGGCGATCAGGGTGTCGACGCGCCGGGCGGGGCCGGTGTCGTGCTCCAGGACGAAGCGGGCGGCGACCCGGCCGCGGGGGAGGTCCCCGTAGTGCGCGGCGTCGCGGGCGGCGGTCAGGGCCCGTTCGGTGAGCAGACCGGTGTCCTCGCGCGGGGTGCGCTGGGCGGCGAGCAGGGAGAGTTCGGCGGCCAGGGCGTGCTCGCCGCGCAGCCGGGCGCTCGCGGCGGCGCGGGCGGCGCGCCGGGCGGTGCGCGGGTCGATGGCGTCGGAGGCCAGCGCGGTGTGCCGGTCGCGGCGGAGGCCGTCGTGGCTGGCCTCGGCCAGGCGGGCGTGCAGGAGCCGGCGGGCGGTCTCCGGGAGCCGGGCGGTCAGCTCGGCGCCGATCGCGGAGGCGGTGAAGCGCACCTGCCCGTCGGGCCGGTCGGTGTCGAGGAGCCCGGCGGCCTCGGCCTCGGCGAGGAGGGCCCCGGCGGCCGGACCGGCGAGCCGGGCGAGCAGCGTGCGGTCGGGGCGGTCGTCGAGCGCGGCGAGCGTCAGCAGTTCCCGGACCTCCTCCGACACGGTGCCCAGCCACTCGCCCACCAGCCGGCGGGCCGCCGGGGGCAGCGCCGGGCCGTCCTCGGCGCCCCGGGCGGCCGACGGGGCGGCGGTGCGGTCGAGGTCCTCGGCCAGGGCCAGGACCAGGGCGGGGTTCCCGCCGCCGGCGGTGCGGATCCGGGCGACCTCGCGCAGGGCCGGCCGGTGCGGCGCGAGCAGCGCCGCGACCTGACGGTCCGTCAGGGCCGGTACCCGCACCGGGTGCGCGTCCTCGCCGATCCAGTGGCCGCCGGCCTCCGGCCGCCAGGTGCGCTCGGCGGCGATGACGGGCAGGTCCGGCGCCAGGCGCAGGGCCCAGCGCAGCACGGCCGCGCTGGCCGGGTCCAGCCACTGGGCGTTGTCCACCACCAGCGTCACGGGCGGCGCGTCCCGCAGCAGGGCGGCGGTCAGCCGGCGCAGCCGCAGCGAGGCCCCGGCGCCGTCCGGGTCGCCGGCGGCCCCGTCCAGACCCGCCGCCAGTTCCCGTGCGGCGGGCAGCGGTTGGGCGGCGAGGGCGAGTTCCAGCAGCCCGGCGTAGGGGACGCGGGCGTCCTGCGGGCCCGGGGCCAGCCGCAGCACGGGCAGGCCCAGCCGCCGCCCCAGGACGCCGGCGGCGGTGGTCTTGCCGATTCCGGGCGGCCCGAACAGCACCACCCGGCGGGTGCCGGGCACGTCGTCCGGCACCACCGGCACCACCGGCAGCACGTCGTCCGGCACCACCGGCAGCACGGCGCCGGCCGCCCCCTGAAGCTCGCTCACCCGCGTCGCAGAGTCTGGCACCGGGCCATGGTGCGCCCCCGGCGCCGCTGCGGTCCAGGTCAAGGGATTGCCCTGATGTGGGCGGCCCCCGGCCTTCCCTAGCCTCATCGCCACAGTCGAGCTGTCATCCGGCCGCCGGACGCCCCCCACCCCCCGACGACGTCCCGCGGCCCTCCCCCCTCAACCCCAGCTCGGCGGGAGGAATCCGATGTCCCGCAAGAACGCCCTCGCGGCCGCCGTGGCGGCTGCCCTCACCCTGGGCACCGTGACCGTGGTGGCCACCCAGTCCACCGCCGCCGCCAGCTCCACCGCCCGACCCGGCGCCGGGTTCCGGGCGATGAGCGCCGACGCGCGCGCCGAGGCGCTGCGCACCGCCGACCGGGAGGCCGCAGCCGTCGCCGCGTCGCTCGGCTTCGGCCCCGACGAGCGCCTGACGGCCAAGGACGTGCTGGTCGACACCGACGGCGCCCGGCACGTGCGCTACGACCGCAGCTACCGCGGCCTGCCCGTCATCGGCGGCGACCTGGTCGTCCACTACGACAGGAACGGCCGGGCCACCGGCTCCGACCAGGCCCACCAGGGCGCGATCAAGGTGGCGGGGGTGACGCCGAAGCTGAGCGCGGCCGACGCCTCGGCCGCGGCCGCCCGGCACGCCAAGCACGTCAGGAACGCCAGGAGCGGGGCCGCGGACGGCAGCACCCTGGTGGTGTACGCGGTCGGCAAGGTCCCCGTCCTCGCGTACCGCTCGACCGTCACCGGCGAGGGCGAGAGCGGCCCCGGCTCCCGGGAGGCGGTGATCGTCGACGCGGGCAGCGGCGCGCCGCTCGACCAGTACGAACTGCACCAGGGCGTCACCGGCACCGGCAACGGCGTCACCGCCGGCCAGGTCTCCATCGAGACCACCCAGTCCGGCAGCGGCTACACCCTCACCGACGCCTCGCACGGCGGCACGATCGTCTACGACTCGTACAACAGCCCGCAGTCCAACCCGAAGCAGAACGCCCGCACCTTCAGCAAGAGCACCAACTCCTGGGGCACCGGCTCCACTTCGAGCCGGGAGAGCGCCGCCGTCGACGCCTCCTACGGCCTCGCCAAGACCTGGGACTTCTACCAGAACACCTTCAACCGCTCCGGCATCCGCAACGACGGCCGCGGCGCACCCGCCTACGTGCACGTCGACAGCAGCCTGCTGAACGCGTTCTACGACGACTCCTGCTTCTGCATGTCCTTCGGCGACGGCTCCTCGCAGAACGGCAACACCCCCGTCACCGCGCTCGACGTGGCCGGACACGAGATGAGCCACGGCGTCACCGCCGCCACCGCGAACCTCAACTACTCCGGCGAGAGCGGCGGCCTCAACGAGGCCACCAGCGACATCTTCGGCACCATGGTCGAGTTCTACGCCAACAACAGCACCGACCCCGGCGACTACTACATCGGCGAGAAGCTCAACATGCCGGGCGGCTACCTGCGCCGGATGGACAACCCCGCCGTCGACGGCAACTCGCTGTCCTGCTACAGCTCCAACGCCGGGCAGGTCGACGTGCACTACTCCTCCGGCATCGCCAACCACTTCTTCTACCTGGCCGCCGAGGGCACCGGCGCCAAGACCATCGGCGGCCTCCCGCACAACGGCACCCCGTGCAACGGCGACACCTTCACCGGCATCGGCCGGGACAAGGCCGCGGCCGTCTGGTACCGGGCGCTGACCACCTACATGACCTCCACCACCACCTACTCCTCGGCCCGCACCGCGACCCTCCAGGCCGCCGCCGACCTGTACGGCGCCAACTCCCAGGAGCGGTACCTCGTCTCCAAGGCGTGGGCCGCCGTCAGCGTCGGCACCGCGCTGCCCGACCCGGGCACCGGCAGCCCCTCCCCGTCGCCCTCCACCTCCACCAGCCCCGCCCCGTCCCCGTCCCCGTCGTCCACCGGCAACCCGAACCCGGGCAACGCGCTGACCAACGGCAGCTTCGAGCAGGGCACCACCGGCTGGACCCAGAGCGACAGCGACATCACCAACTCCACCCTCCAGGCCGCTCACGGAGGCTCCTGGTACGCCTGGATGATGGGCTACGGCACCTCCGCCGTCGAGTCCCTGTCCCAGTCGAACATCGCGGTGCCCGCCACCGGCAGCCCCAAGCTCACCTTCTGGCTCAAGGTCAGCACCCAGGAGAGCGGCACCACCGCCTACGACACCCTCAAGGTCAACGTCAACGGCACCACGCTGGCCACCTACTCCAACGCCAACGCCTCGGCCGGGTACGTCCAGAAGACCGTCGACCTGTCCGCCTACAAGGGCCGGAGCGTGAAGCTGGAGTTCGCCGGCACCGAGGACGCCTACCTGGCGACCGTCTTCCTGATCGACGACGTCGCCGTCGGCTGACCGGTCCCGCACACTCCTGCGGCCGGACCCGTCCTGGGACGGCTCCGGCCGCAGGACTGCCGCGTTCGCGCGGGGTGGCAACGGAGGCGGCAGCCCGTGGCCGGACCCTCCTGGGGCAGGGTCCGGCCACGGGGCCGCCGCGTTCCGGGCGGTGCCGGTCAGCCGGCCGACCAGGCGGCGGCGCACAGGGCCGTGGCGAGTTCCTCCCGGTAGGCGGCGGCGGCCAACCAGGCGGTGGCGTAGGCCTGGTGGTCGTCGGTGCGCAGGCGGCCGAAGGTGTCGCGCCGCTGGTCGGCCGCGGCGGCGCGCAGCGCGGTGAGGAGGTGCCCGGCGGTGGCCAGGCCCGCGGTGCGCAGGTGGGCCTCCTCCCCGGCGGCGCTCCGGGCGAGCCGGGCCGACAGGGCGCTGCGGCCGCCGGTGACGGCCTGTTCGAGCGGACGGGCCAGCAAGTGGAGCGGCGGCTGCGGGGCCAGGTCGGCGGCCGGGGGAGCGCCGGCCGGGGCGGCCGGGGCGGGCGGCAGGTCGGCGTGCTGCAACGCGTCGAAGCCGAGGCTGACCCGCTGCCGGTACGCCTCGGGAAGGGCGAGGGACGGCCCCGGACCAGACTCCGGGGCCGGGGCGGCCGCCAGCAGGTGCAGGCGCGGGTGGGCGGCGCGCTCCAGGCGGCCGACGATCCGCAGCCGCAGGCCGGGGACGGCGGCGAGCAGCGCCAGGTTGGCCGCGAAGGCGAGCCGCGGATGGCCCTGGGTGGCGAGCAGCGCCACCGGCAGGCCCGCGCAGTCGGCGAGCAGCAGCGGGGCGGCCGAGCCGGGGACGGTCCGCGCGCCGAGCAGGGTGACGTCCAGGAAGAGCAGGTCCGACCCGGCGGCCCGGAGCTCGTACGGGGTGCGTTCGGCGCGCAGGGCGCGCTCGACCTGGGCCCCGGCCGGGACCTCCCAGAGCCGGGCCACCGGCGGCTGGTGCCAGTGGGCCCCGGCGGCGCCCACCGCGCGGACCCCGGTGCCCGCGCCGAGCCGGCCCGAGGCCGTCCGGGTGGCGCCCTGGAGGATCAGGCCGCCCCGGGCCAGGTCGCGGTGCGTCAGGGAGGTCTCGCCGAGCCGCAGCGGCCGGTCGGCCGCGGCCCGGGCGAGCCGGGCCGCCTCGGCGGGGTCGCCGTGCGGGGTGACCTCGGAGACCGTGGCGAGGGTGCCGTCGGCGTCCACCGTCCAGACCGCGACCCCCGCGTGGGTCGCGGTCACCACCGGTTCGGCGAACAGCCCGTACAGGCGCAGCGAGCCGACCTCCCGGTAGGTCTGCCGGGCCGTGCCGCGCAGGGTGCGCGGGTCGGTGGCGGCGGTGACGGTGGTGGCGTCGAGCAGGTCGCGGTGGGCGGCGGCCAGGTCGGCGAGCCGGTGGTCGGGCTCGGCGGCGCGGGCCGCGCGCAGCCGGGTGACGACGGTGGTGGCCAGGGCGGCCGGGCGGTGCAGGCCGAGCAGCCGGGCCTGGTGCGCGGTGCGCAGCAGTTCCGCCTGGACGACGCTGCCCGCGCCGCTGATCCCCGCCGCCAGGGTGTGGGCGGCGGCCCGGCGCAGCCGGTGGACGGCCTCGGCCTCGGCCGGGGTGAGCGGCTCCTGCGCCGCTCCGGCGTCCGGGGCGTCCGGGGCCTCCGGGGCCGGAGGCGGTTCGGCCCCGCCACCGGTCCCCGTCCCGGTTTCGGGTTCGGCCAGCGGCGCGGCGGTGACGGCGGCGGCGCGGTGCAGGCAGCCGGGGGCCAGCAGGCAGGTGCACCGGACGTCCGCGGCCGCGCGGACCGTGCCGCCGGGGGCGCGCAGGACGAGCACCGCCTCCTCGTCGATCCGGACGGTCCACTCGTCACCGGCCCGGACGACCGGCCGGGCGGCGAGCTTGGCCGCCGCGCCGTCGAGCCGCTTGCGCAGCCGCTCCGACAGGGCCGACACCACCTCCGCGACGACCTCGGCCGACACGGCGGGCCACGACCCGGCGGGGGCACCCGTTGCGTTCTCCGTCATGCGATCTTCTCCCCCACCCAGCGGGCCAGTTCCAGCGGGCTGAGCGCCGCCACCGGCATGCCCGCCGCCACGAGTTGTCCGGCGACGGCCTGCGAGTAGCGGGGCCGGCCGGTGTCGTCGAGGGCGGCGCAGCCCAGCAGGTGGCAGCCCTCGCCGACCAGCGACCTGGCCTCGGCGAGCAGCCCGCCGAGCGGATAGCCCTCCTCGAAGTCGCTCACCACCACGACCAGGGTCCGGGACGGCACGGTGACCAGGCCGCGGGCGTACCGCAGACCCGCCGCGATGTGCGTGCCGCCGCAGACCCGCACCTCCAGGAGCAGCCCCAGCGGGTCCTCGACCTGCCCGCTCAGGTCGACCACCTCGGTCGAGAACGCCACGAAGTGCGTGGTCAGCGCGGGGACGCCGGCCAGGACCGAGGCGGTCAGCGCGGCCCAGACGGTGGAGGCCTCCATCGAGCCGGACACGTCGACGACCAGCACCAGCCGCCAGTCGTTGGCCCGGCCCGCCCTGGTCCGGAAGACCGGACGCTCGGGCACGATCAGGGGGGCGCCGTCGGGCCCCGGACGGGCACCGGCCAGGTTGGCCCGGATCGTCCGGTCCAGGTCGAGCCGCCCGCCGGGGCGGCGGCTGGGCCGCGGCAGGGTCAGACCGGTCAGCGCCGGGCGCAGGGTGCTGGCCAGCTCCCGCGCCAACTCGTCCACCAGCCGCTTCACCAGCGGGCGCAGCGCGGCCAGCCGCGACTCGGGCAGGCCGCCCGCGTGCTGCAGCACCGTGCGCAGCAGCTCGACGGAGGGGCGGACGGCGTCCGGGTCCACCGCCGGCAGGACGTCCGTGCGGCCGTGGGCGACCGCCGCCGCGAGCACCTCCTCGCGGATGCCCGGCCCGAACAGGGCCGTCAACTCCTCCGCCCACTCGCGGACCCCGGGGTACGGGGCCTCCCGGCCGCCGCCGTCGCCGCCGGTCAGGCCGGGGCCGGAGCCCTCGCCCCGCCCGGTGCCGTACAGCTCGTCCAGCGCGAGGGCCAGCCGGGCCGCCCGCCCGCCCGGCTCCGCCCCGCTGCCGGGCCGGCCGAGCACCAGCCGCCAGCGGTCGGCGGGCCGCAGGGCGGACGGGGCAGTGGAGGGGGCAGCGGAGAAGGCAGACGAGGGGCGGACCGGCGGCGGGAGTTCGGCCACGGCGGGGGTTTCGGGCAGCAGCCCCCTGGCGGCGAGCGCCTGACGTGCCGTCAGGTCGGCCCGGGCCCAGGCGGCGAGCGCGGCCGGGGCCAGGTCGGCCGGCAGGGTGTCGACGTGGGTGCCGAGGCGTTCCTCGACGACGGCGAGCAGCCGGTCCCGGGCGGCGGGGCTGAGGGCGTCGAAGCCGCCGCGCAGCGCGGGCAGCCGCTCCAGGAAGGCGTCGTCGGACAGCTCGGTGACCCGGGTCAGCAGCGGCTCCAGCGCGGCCGGGGCGGCGGCGAGCAGGCCCTCGGCGGCGGTGAGCAGACCGGTGAGGGCGCGGCCCAGCGCGGCCCGGCCGGTCGGGGAGGACGCGGCGTCCACCCAGGAGACCACCCGCTCGCCGAGGACCGCGGGCGGCTGGTGGCCCAGCAGCACCCGGGCCGCGCCGGCCGCGCCCCGCACCAGCGGCGAACCGCCGTTGGCGAGCCGGCGCAGCGTGTGCCCGAGCCGGAGGCCGCCGTCCGGGTCGGCCCGGCGGGCGAACTCCACCAGGGCGCGGGCGTCGGCGGGCTCGTCCGAACCGAGCAGGCCGTCGAGCCCGCGGACGGCGGCGGCGGTGAGCAGGCCGGCCGCCTCGGCGACCCGCCCGAGCAGCGGCGCCACCGCCTCCTGCCCGGCCAGGTGGCCGGCCGCCAACCGGTCCAACAGGGCCAGCCCGTCCAGCAGTTCGGGGAGCGTGGCCACGGCGGGCAGCCGCTCGGCGAGCTGTTCGAGCCGGGCGCCCGCCAGCGCGGGCAGCGCACAGTCCGCGGCGGCGGCGAGGCCGTCGACGACCTGCCGGGCGGTCGGCCCGCCCTCCTCGTCCTCCCGGCGCAGCCGCTCGCGGAGCGTGCCCTCCGCGGCCTGACCCGGCGTCACCCCGCGCACCCCCGCGACCGCCAGCATGGCCGCGACCGCGGGCGTCCACCGCACCCGCCAACGGGAACCCAGGGCATCGGTCCCGCCCGCCCCGACGACGGCGAGCTGCTCGCCGTACGGCACCCCGCACACCCCCAGGCGGCGCAGCAGCAGCTCGCGGCGGGCGTCCAGCGGCGAACGGAGCGGATCGAGCCGCAGGTCGCGGGGCGCCGGCTCGGCGGCGTCGTCCGGCCCCGGCAGGCCGAGCTCCGTCGCCAGCAGTTCGACCGCCGGACCCAGACCGCTCCGCGGCGCCGCCGGAGTCGGCCGCCCGGTGCGGGTACCGACCATGACCCGTTCGAGCGCCCGGGCCACGGCCCGGCCGCGACCCAGCGGCTCGCCCTGGGCCAGCACCGTCTGGACCGCCTCGACCAGCTCCCCCCGCCCCGCCGCGGGCAGCCCCCGCAACCGGGCCAGGTCACCGGCCAACCGGACGATCTCCCGCGCATCGGCGGGCCCGGCCGGATGCCCCTGCCCGCGCAGCGCCCCGCAGACCCGCACCGCGGCCCCGGTGAGCTGCTCGGCGAGCCGCCCCGGATCCCCGCCGGCGGCCAGCACCCCGTGCTGCCACTCGGGATCACGGATCCCGGCCGGGTACCCGGAACGGGCGTCCAGCAACGGGTAGGTGTACGGGATCAACGACACGACGACCCCGGCGGGAGCGGGGGTCTCGGCCCCGCTGTCGGTGTCCCGGCCCGCGGCGGCAGCCTCGGACGGTTCGGGCCCGGGCAGGAGGGCCGGGGCGTGGAAGGCGCCGACGACGGCGGTGACCCGGCGGCCGCCGGTGGCGGCGTCCCGGATCCGGTCCCGCATCCAGGCTTCGCGGCGCAGGTCGTGCGGGTCGACGGTGCCGGCGTCCCGGCGGAGGGCCCAGCCGACCAGCAGGGCGGCCCGCCGGACCGCCTCCGGGGTGCAGCCGGGGGCGGGGGCCTCGACCAGGCGGTCCCAGAGGTCCTCGTCCGGACGGCCGGTCAGGCGGCGGCGCAGCGCCTCGGCGAGGCCCGGCGGGCGGTCCCCGCCCGGGCTCCCGTTCCGGCCGCCGCCGGGCAGGCCCGCGGCGAGCGGCAGGTCGCAGGCCACGGCGGGGACGCCGTGGGCGGCGGCCCAGCGCAGGGCGGCGAGCTCGGGGGAGAAGTCCGCGAAGGGGTAGAAGGCCGGGGTGGCGCCCTCCTCGGGGGCGGCGGCCGCGAGGGCGACCGGGGCCTGCGTGCGTGCGTCGGCGAGCAGGTCCAGCCAGGGCTGGAACTCGGCGGGGAGCTCGACGAGCAGGACGTCCGGCCGGGCCGCGTCGAGCAGGGCGGGCAGGACGGCGGCGATCGACGGGGCGTGGTGGCGGACGCCGATCAGGTGCGGCCCGGGCCGGTCGGTGCCGGAGGCGGCGAGGGCCGCCAGGCCCTCGGCGGGGGAATCGGGGGAATCGGGGGAATCGGGGGAGAGGGAATCGAGAGAGAGGTCGGTGGCCGCGGGGGTCACGGGGGTCAGTCCCCCAGTTCCGGGCGCAGGTCCCACAGGGTGCGCCAGGTCGCGGAGCCCCGTTCGGCGCGGCGGCGGACGGCGCCGTCCCAGTAGCCGAGCAGCCGGGCGGCGTCGGCGGGGTCGTCCTTGCGGACCACGCCGACCAGTTGGCCGGGCAGGCGGCCGAGGACGTCGCCGTCGCCGTCCAGGTAGGCGGCGGTGACGCCGAGCGCGGTGGCGACCGAGACGGCTTCGGCGGTGCTCATCACGGTGGAGGGGCGCTCGACGTCCCAGCCCTCGACGGAGCGGCCGGTGCGCAGGTCCCGGAAGGCGGTGACCAGGGCCTCCAGGACGGCGTCGTCGACGGCGTAGGGCGCGCCGGCCCGGGCGACGGCGGCCGTGGACTGGCGCCGGACCAGGTCGATCTCGGCGTCGAGGTCGCCGATCGGGCCGACCGTCTCGAAGTTGAAGCGCCGCTTGAGCGCGGCGGACATCTCGGAGACGCCCTTGTCGCGCAGGTTGGCGGTGGCGATCAGGGTGAAGCCGGGGGCGGCGTGGAGCTGGGCGTCGGGGCTGCCGGCGAGTTCGGGGACGGCGATCCGCCGTTCGGAGAGCAGCGAGACCAGGGCGTCCTGCACCTCGGGCAGGCAGCGGGTGACCTCCTCGACCCGGGCGACCGCGCCGCCGGTCATCGCGGTGAGCACCGGCGAGGGCACCAGGGCCTCCCGGCTGGGGCCCTTGGCGAGCAGCAGGGCGTAGTTCCAGCCGTACTTGAGCTGGTCCTCGGTGGTGCCGGCGGTGCCCTGGACGGTGAGCGCGCTGGTGCCGCAGACGGCGGCGGCGAGCAGTTCGGAGAGCATCGACTTGGCGGTGCCGGGCTCGCCGACCAGCAGCAGGCCGCGCTCGCCGGCCAGCGTGACCACGCAGCGTTCGACCAGGGCGCGCTCGCCGACGAACTTCCGCTCGACGGCCAGGCTCCGGCGGCCGTGCTTGAGCTTCGCGCCGTCGCTGCCCAGCACGAAGGTGACCACGGCGCGCGGGGTGAGCCGCCAGCCCGGCGGGCGCGGGCCGCTGTCGTACGCGGCGAGGAACTCCAGTTCGGCGGCGTACCTCTCCTCGGGCGGGACGATCTGCCGGTCCGGCGCGGGGGTGGTGCTCATGGCCTGGTCCTCACTCTGCTGCGGGTCGGTCGGGTCGGACGAGTCGGTCGGGCGGTGCGGGTCGGTCGGGTCGGTCGGGTCGGACGAGCCGGTCGGGCGGCGCGGGTTCACCGGCGCCTGCGCCCGCGGCCGCCGGTGGTGAGCTGCTCGTAGCCGGGCCGGTCGCCGTCGGCGACCCGCTGCCAGGCGCGGGCGAACAGCTCGGGCGCCGGGAGCGGCGGCAGGACCACCGCGCCGGCCGGGATCGGGTACAGGCCGCCCTTCCAGACCTCGACGGGCAGGGCGGGCGCCTTGGCCTCCTGCCAGCCGCCGGGCAGGAAGAGGCTGCGGCCGGCCCGGGCCCGCTTGGCCGCCAGCACCAGGTCGCCGGCGGCGAGGGCGGCCCGGGCCCGCTTGAGCCGGGCGGGCTTCCAGCCGGTCCAGCGGGCCGTGTTGCGGTCGGTCGGGTCGGGCAGGGCGAGCAGCTGCAGGTAGAGGGCGGCCGCGTCCTGGTCCAGGCCGGTGGCGCCGGCCACCTCGGCGACCAGGTCGGGGACGCTGCGCTGCGGGTCCTGCGGCCAGCCGGCGGGCTCGTCGGCGGAGCTGCCGTGGCCGGTCAGCCGGGTCAGCTCCTCGCTCAGCAGGGCGCGCAGCGCGGTCAGCAGGTCCTGGGCGTAGTAGGGGGCGACCAGGCCGCCGAGCAGCTCGAACAGCGGGTCGTCGGGGCCGTCGAGGGCCGCGGGCCGCAGGTGGGCGTGCTCGCCGTAGGGGCCGGGGGCGATGACGAGGGCCCCGGTGCAGGCGAGCAGGCCGTCGCCGTCCGCGCCGCCCTGCTCCGGCAGGCCGAAGTGGGCGCGCAGCACGTGGGTGAGCAGCCGGTCGCGGACGCTGGAGTACGGGCCGAGGTCGAGCAGCAGCCCGGGGTCGGCGAGCCGGGCGCGGACCGCCGCCAGCGTCCCCGGCAGGGCCTGCCGGACCGGGGATCCGTACGGCAGGTGGTGGGCCAGCCAGCGCAGCGCGCCGACCGCGCCGCTCAGGTTCCGGTGGTGGGGCAGCGCGGCCGGGTCGTCGGCGGTCAGCTGGGGGACCGACTCGACAGTGCGCACCCGCTGGACGGTGGTGCGCGAGAGCCAGTGGGTGCCGGCCGGGTTGAGCAGGGCCTCGATGGTGAGGAGGTCCGTCCCGGCGGTGTTGGTCCGCATCTCCTCGGGGAGGGTCAGCAGCCGGCCGCGGCGGGCGGTCCAGCAGGCCGTCGCGGCGTCCACGGCCAGGCCCTCGTCCCGCAGCCGCTCGGGGTCGGCGGGCAGCAGGGCCGCCCCGAAGGCGTCCAGGTCGTCCTGGGGGACGGCGTGCAGCCACCGCCGGGCGGTGTCGGCCGCGGCGCTCTTCAGGCCGTACGCGGCGAGCTGCTCGGCCGGCAGGTCGTCGACCGGGCCGGCCAGCAGCAGGGTCGCGCGGGTCGGGCCGAGGCCGGTGGCCTCGCCGAGGGCCTGCGCCTGCTCGGGCCGCCAGGCGGCCGGGCCGTGCTGCCGGAGGACGGCGGCGAAGCGGGCGGCCCGGTCGGCGGTCAGGTCGTCGCGCACCGGCCGCTCCCGGACGGTGGTGAAGTGGGCGACCGGCCCGAACGTCCCGGACGGGTCGTGGTCGACGGCGTCCCACTGCAGCTCCGGGCCGTAGCGGCGGCAGGCCACCAGCACCACGGTGCGGTCCCCGTGGCGCAGGACCCGGCCCAGCCGGTCGGCGACGATCTCGGACGAGGGCCCGGAGGCGTCGTTCTTCTCGCTGAGCGTCACCTCGCGGAGCTCCGGGCCCCGGTCGGCGAGCCAGCCGCGGGTCAGCTCCTCCAGCAGCAGGAGCAGGGTGGCCCGGACGCGCTCGCCGGTGCCGGGCTGGGCCGCGGTCAGGGCCAGCGGGCCGGTGCGGCCGAGCAGCGGCAGCCAGCCCTGGTACTCGCTCGCGCCGAGTAGCGGGAGCCGGTCGGGGTCGGCCGTCCACCCGGCGGGGCGCTGCCGCGGCGGGGCGGCCAGGGCGGCGGTGACGGTGCGCAGGTTGGTCAGCACGTGCCACTGCTCGGTCGGGCGGTTCCAGCTGTGGCCCAGGCCGGCGGTGCTGCGCAGGGCGACCTCCAGGGCGTCGGCCAGCTGGCCGTCCCGGCCGTGCTCCGGGCGGTGGGCGACCGGGGCGGGAGCGGCGGCGGCCGCCGGGGCGGCGGGCTCGGGCTGCGGCCCGAACCCGGCGGCCCGGGCCCCGACGGCGACGGCCGTCCGGAGCTGGCCCGCCACACCGGCGGCCAGCCGCGGGTCGGTGAGGCCGGGCAGCAGCGCGGCGACCGCCTCCAGCGAGGCGGACCGGGCCGGCTCGGCGGGCCGGGGCTCGGCCGGCCGGGACAGGAACCGCAGGCCGACGCCGAGCGTCCGGGTGGGCACCGGCGCGGGGTCCGGGACGGCCGGGGTCTCCGGCGCGGGCACCGGCCGGGCGGCGGCCAGGAGTTCGGCGGCCTGCCGGTCGGTCAGGGCGCGCAGCGCCAGCGAACCGGCCTCGTCGCGGGGGCGCAGCGCGTGCCAGAAGTCGATCGGCGGCACCAGGGCCGTTCCGGCGGCCTCCTGGCCGCCGTGCTGGGCGAAGGTGACCACCGCGAGCGCGTCCCCGTCGCGGCCGGCCCCGTCCCCGTCGTGGTCGGCCCCGTCCGCGGGGAGCAGTTCGGCCTGGCGCGGGCCGACGGCCAGCACCGGGGCGGCGCCGCCGGGCAGCGCCAGCCGGCCGAGCGGGTGGCGGTCGTCGTGCGGGCCCCGGAGGGTCAGGGCGGTGCGGCGGCC
Organism: Kitasatospora sp. NRRL B-11411; assembly: GCF_000721345.1. Classification (NCBI taxonomy): domain Bacteria; kingdom Bacillati; phylum Actinomycetota; class Actinomycetes; order Kitasatosporales; family Streptomycetaceae; genus Kitasatospora; species Kitasatospora sp. NRRL B-11411. The sequence continues at coordinate 43,269 of NZ_JOGH01000008.1, forward strand.
GTCGACGCCGTGGAAGGTGATCCGTTCGCCCTCGGCGCGGACCCAGCCGCCGAGCAGGGCGCCGTCGGTGCCGAGCGGGGTGCGCTCCAGCCCGGGCTGGAGCGGGAGCAGCCGGGAGAGCTCCGGCCGCAGCGCGCCGGTCGGGTCGGCGGCGGGGGCGGCGAACAGCGGCGGCACGGACGTCCGGCCGTGCTGCCCGGTCAGCGGGTCGTACTCGGTGAGGACGGTGCGGACGCCGGTGCGCCGGACCGTCCAGTAGCCGGTGCCGTCGCAGAGCACCCGGTGCTCGGGCGGCAGGGCGGTGTCGCCCGCGTGCAGCGGGCGGCCGCCGGTGGTCCGGCCGCCGCCGGGCAGCGGCAGCGAGGTCGGGGCGGTGCTGTGGATCCCGTGGTAGCCGGTCCCCGGCCGCTCGCCGGTGGGGGTGAAGACCTGGTCCGGCCGGCCGGACCAGTAGGCGCGCTGCCCGCCGTCCTCCCACCAGGAGACCAGCAGTTCGCCGTCGGCGTACCGCAGCGCGGGCCCGTGCCAGGACGACAGGCCGGCGGGCACCCGCAGGTCGTGCTCCAGCAGGACGCCCTCCGGGCCGACCACCACGGCCTTGTCGCGCCGGGCCAGGATCAGCGCGGGCCAGGCGTTCTCGATCCGCAGGCCGTCGCGGCCGGACGGAGGCCGGGCGGCCCCGCCGTCGCCGTCCAGCAGCCGCAGGCCCTCCTCCAGGGCGGGCCAGCCGAGCTCGTCCAGGATGCCCGCGCGCAGGGTGTGCCCGAGCAGCGCGGCGACGTCGAGCCCGGCGATCCGGGCGGCGGCGGCCGGGTTGGCGAGGGCGACGGCGCGCCGGCAGGTGGCGAGCCGGGACACCCGGCCGTGGGCGGCGGCCAGGCCGCGGGTGGCGAGCAGCTCGTCGGCGGCCAGGTCGGCCCACTCGACGAACAGTGCGTGCAGCGCCGGGTACTGGTCCTCCAGCGCGCGCAGCCGCTCCGCGTCGGCGGCGCCCCAGACCGGCGGGACGGCCTCGCGCAGCGCCGGGCGGAAGCGCGGGTCGGCCGCGGCGGCCGCCAGGTCCCGCCGGCCGGGGCGGCCCTCGCTCAGCCAGGTGCGCAGGTCCACCGACAGCCGCGCGGGCGGGTCGGCGACCGGCACCCGTTCGGCGAGCAGCAGGTCGAGCAGGTTGAGCGCGGTCGGGTTGTTCGGGGCCAGCGCGACCGGGACGGCCTCGGCCCGCAGCCGCCCGGCCATCCGGCCGGCCAGTTCGACCGTCGCCGCGCAGCCCGGGCGGGAGCGCCAGCCCCGGCTGAGGTGCGCCGTCCAGCGCTCCAGCCAGCGGGCCGCGGGCTCGGCGCCGCGGTGCTGCGGGTCGGTCAGCAGGTCCTGCGCGCCGCTGTCCCGCAGCAGCTCCAGCCACTCCCCGTCCACACCGCCCTCGTCCTGCCCGCCGGACGGCGTCGGCAGGATCTCCAGCAGCCGGGCCCGCACCGCCGCGTCGGCGCGGGCGGCCTCGACCAGCGGCCCGCGCCAGGCCTTCCACACCCCGCCCGGGGCCCGGCCGATCGCGGGGGAGGACAGCAGGTCGACGACCAGGGCCCGCTCCTGCTCGGCGAGGTCGAGCCCGGCGGCCCGGAGCAGCGCCCGGGCGTCCTCGGCGATGCCCGCGTACGGGGCCATGCCGGAGGCGGAGCGCTCGGCGCACAGCTGCCGGAACCGCTGCCACGCGGTCAGCGCGTCCAGCCGCCCGCCGAGGTCCTTCACGTACTGGCGCAGCGCCTTGACGGTCAGCGCCCCGTTCAGCGCGAACTCCAGGAAGACGGCGCGCAGCCGCTCCTCGTCGACCTCCAGGCCGTGGGTGCGCTCGGCCTCGCGGGCCCGGCCGAAGAACATCGCCGCGTACGTCTGGTTGCCCTGCTCCAGGAAGATCCGGCCGACCTGCTCGCAGTACGTCGGCAGGAAGTGCGGGACGGCCCGCCCGAGGCGGGTGGCCAGCTCCTCGAAGCCGTCCTTGGCGTGGCCCGGCTTGGACTTGGCCTGGCGGGCCAGCCGCTCCATCTCCTTGACCACGGCCAGCGCGTGGTGCCCGTTGGCCGGGTCGTGGACCAGCGCCCAGGCGGGGAATCCCAGCGCCTCCTGCCGGACCAGGCCCACCTCGACCGGGTCGGCGGCCGGGCGCAGGCCCAGGAACTCCGCCGCCAGGTCCTCGGCGGCGCCCAGCGCCCCCGGCACCAGCCGGACCACGGTCCGCCCGTCCAGCCCGGGGTGCCGGTAGCCGCGGGCGGTCAGCACGTCCACCGTGCGGTCCGCCCCGTCGGCCCCGTCGTCCCGGGTCGCCGTGCCGGCCGGCAGGACCGCCCCCGCGTCGAGCAGCCGCTCGGTGTACTGCGCGTCGGTCAGGGTGCTCCCCGTCATGCCGACTCCTCCCCTTCGATCGTGCGGCCGGCGTGCAGCGCGGCAGCCATCCGCATGCCCTCGGACCAGGCCACCGGGCCCACCTCGGCGAGCGGCAGCAGCCGCCCGTCCGGGGCGGCCCAGCTCAGCGGCCCGGTCTCGCACTCGTCGTACTCGTAGTAGTCGCCCACCCACAGCCGGGCCTCCAGCGCCCGCCCGCCCTCGACCAGCGGCACCACCGCGTACCCGCCCCGCACCCGGTACCCGAGCCGGGCGCAGCGGCCCAGCAGCTCGCGCAGCTCCTTGTAGCGGCCGCCCGCGTACGCATCCACCCGGGTGGCCGCCGGGTCGTGGTCGGCCGGGCGGTGCCAGACCTCCCGGTGCAGCTGCCGGAGCTGCTGCGTGACGCCCAACTCGGCCGCGAACTCCCGCAGTTCGTCGAGGTCGGGCAGCACCACCGGGTGCGGGACGCGGATCTCGGGATCGGCCAGCCGGACGGTGTCGCCGTCCAGGTCGACCACGCCGATGCCGCGCTCCGGATCGGCGTCGCGCAGGAACCCGGCGACCGCGCCGTCCGCACCCGTCACCACCAGGTCGCGCAGCACCGAACGCCAGGCCTCGTCCGCCCACACCGCGACCAGCACCGCGGCCGGGACGGGCAGCGAGCGGACCATCCACCGCTCCACGTCCGCCAGGCACTGCCGCTCGTGCCCGGCCAGCCACTCCGCGAGCTGCCGCAGCCCGACCACCACCGGGTCGTCCTTCAGCTTCGACGGCACCGCCTTCAACCGGCGCCCGGCCGCGTTCCGGCACGCGACCTTCCCGTCCCCCTCCAGCGCGACCTCGTAGTCACCCGCTGCCACCCACGCCACGACGACGCCCTCCCAGCTGCTGCTTTCGACTGGCGAGAAACGTAGCGGCCCTCGCCGACAAGTGATCCACCGGCCCGGGCCCGCCCCTTCCCGGGGGTGGCGGAAACCGGACGCGACGGGCCGGTCGAGGGCAAAGGGTGGGAAAAGCAGACGTTATGACCGTGTGAAAGGTTCCGGTACGATCCCCGGCGTACACCGCCGTGTGATCACGCACCGCGGCGGTGGTTCCCACGCGCACCGCTTCCCTGGGGGGACCCCTTGAGCATTCGCCGGTCGATCGCCGCTGCCGTCTTCGTCGCCGCCGTCTCCGCACCCACCGTCCTCGGCGCCACCCCGGCGCTGGCCGACACCCCGCCGACCGGCCGGTCCCTGCCCGACGCGCCCGCGCCGGACACCGAGCCCATCGGACCCGCCGACACCACCCCGGCCGACACCACCGCGCCCGAGGCCCCGGCCCAGCCGTCCGCCCCCGCAGAGGCCGGCGGCACGACCGGCGGCACGACGGACCCGACCGCCCCGGCGGCCCCGGTGCTGGACGAGACCGCGCTGCGCGCCCGGCTGGACGCGGCGCTCGCCGAGCCCGGCCACTACGCCTACTACTACGCGACGGTGAAGAAGGCGCAGTCCGGCACCGCCGAGCAGATCCAGCACTTCCTGGACGTCGAGCTGAAGGTGGTCGTCCACGACGACTACGCCATCAGGACCACCCAGATCATGGCCGGGGCCGGGTACGGGACCCCGATCTGGCAGGCGGCTCAGGACGTCCTCACCGACGGCAGCACGGAGGCGTGCGTCCGCTTCCTGACCGTCACCGTCCCGGCGCTGACCGCCTCCGACAACCGGGTCAAGCTCTCGCAGCTCGTCGAGGACCCGTTCATCGGGACCGCGCTGCGCACCGACGCGATGGCGGTGCTGGAGCGCAACGACCCCGCGGAGATCGCCGCCTTCCTGGAGAAGGCCCCCGCCCGCCTCCGCACCGACTACCGGATCCGGATCGTCCGGGAGATGTCGGTCGGTGGCCCGGAGGTCCGGAAGGCCGCGAACGCGGTGCTGGACTCCGACGACCCGGACGTGCTGCGCGCCTTCCTGACCACGGGGCTCAAGGAGGCCCAGGAGCGCGACAAGGCGGCCCAGCAGGGCGGCGGCGGCAAGGAGGACGACGGCAAGGGCAGCAAGGGCGGCGAGGACGGGAACGGGAACGGGGACGGCGGGAAGGGCCCGGACGGCGGCAGCACCGTCACCCCGGTCTCGAACACCACCACCACGACCACCACGACCGCCACCGGCACCGACAGCACCGCCGCCGGGCTGGCCTTCACCGGTCCCGGTACCCCGCTCGCCGCCGTCACCGCCGCCGGCGCGGCCGCGGTCGTGCTCGGCGCGGGCACCCTGGTGGCCACCCGCCGCCGGACGCAGCGCTCCTGACGGGACGTCACCTCCGGGGGCGCGGTCGCGGCCGCGTCCCCGGCCCGGGGCCTACAGCCAGCCCGCGCGCTTGAAGAGCCGGTGCAGGCCGACGCAGACGCCCGCCATCAGGCCGAGGGCGACGGGGTAGCCCCAGGGCTGGCGCAGTTCCGGCATGTGCTCGAAGTTCATCCCGTAGATGCCGGCGATCATGGTCGGGACGGCGGCCAGCGCGGCCCACGCGGAGATCTTCCGCATGTCGTCGTTCTGCTGCACGCTGACCTGCGCGAGGTTGGCGGAGAGGATGTCGGACAGCAGCCGGTCCAGGCTCTCCACCACCTCGTTGACCTTGGCCAGGTGGTCCGCCACGTCCCGGAAGTACGGGCGCAGCCCGTCCGCGACGAACGGCACCTGCACGTCGGCGCCGACCCGGGTCAGCCGCAGCGCGGGCTCCATCAGCGGGAAGGTGGCCTTGCGGAAGCCCACCACCTGCCGCTTGAAGCCGTAGATCCGCTCGGCGGCGCCGCGCGAGCGGCCGGGGGAGAAGATCTCCTCCTCCAGCTCGTCCAGGTCGGTCTGCAGCTCGGTGGCCACGTCGAGGTACTGGTCGACCACCAGGTCGCAGACCGCGTACAGCACGGCGGCGGGCCCGTGCGCGAGCAGTTCGGGCTGCTTCTCCAGCTTGGCCCGCAGGTCCTTGAGCGGGCTCTCCGGACCGTGCCGGACGGTCATCACGTACGAGTCGCCCAGGAAGATCATCAGCTCGCCGATCGAGACGGTCTCGTCCTGCTGGTGGTAGGCGGCGGTCTTCAGGACGGTGAACACCGAGTCCTGGTAGATGTCGACCTTCGGGCGCTGGTGCGCCGTCACCGCGTCCTCGACCGCCAGCGGGTGCAGGCCGAACTCCTCGGCGACGTGGTCGAACTCCGCCGCGGTCGGGTCCGCCAGGCCGATCCACAGGAACCCGTCCCCGGCCGCGCGGACCTCCGCGAGGGCGTCCGAGAAGTCCTCGGGGCCCTCGGTGCGCTTGCCGTCCCGGTAGGTGCCGCAGTCCACGATCATGCCCGCCATTGTGACCGACCGGCGCCGCCCGCGGGGAGGGGCGGACCCCGTACCCTTTCAGGTATGCCCACCCTGCTGCTCGTCCGCCACGGCCGGTCCACCGCCAACTCCGCCGGGATCCTCGCCGGATGGACGCCCGGAGTCGACCTGGACGACACCGGGCGGGCCCAGGCCGCCGCGCTGCCCGAGCGGCTCGCCGGGCTGCCGATCGCCCGCCTGGTCAGCAGCCCGCTGGAGCGCTGCCGGCAGACCCTGGAGCCGCTGCTCGCCGCCCGCCCCGAACTGGCCGCCCCCGCGCTGGACGAGCGGCTCGGCGAGTGCCACTACGGCGAGTGGACCGGCCGCCCGCTGTCCGAGCTCGCCGACGAGCCGCTCTGGCGCACCGTCCAGGACCACGCCTCGGCCGCCGCCTTCCCCGGCGGCGAGTCGCTGCGCGCGCTCAGCCACCGCACCGTCGACGCGGTGCGCGAGTGGAACGACAAGGTCGCCGTCGACCACGGGCCGGACGCGCTCTGGGCCGTCGCCACCCACGGCGACGTGATCAAGGCGATCGTCGCCGACGCCCTCGGCCTGCACCTCGACCACTTCCAGCGGATCTCGGTCGAGCCCTGCTCGGTCACCGCGATCCGCTACACCCCCCACCGCCCCTACCTGCTGCGCCTGGGCGACACCGGCTCGCTCACCGCGCTGGCCCCGCGCCCGCACGGGCACTCGGCCGGCGACGACGCGGTGGTCGGCGGCGAGACCGGCACCGCCTGAGCGTCCCGGCGCCCGGCCGCCGCGCCCGCGCACAACTGCCCGACCGCACGCGGAAACCGCCCGCCCCGCGTGCCGCTCACGGCCCGTTTGGCCGTAGGGTGAGATCGAGAAGACCGCAACCCCTTCCGGAGCGAACAGCGTGTCCCGTCAGGTCCACTTCTTCGACCAGCCCGAGCGGTTCGTGGCCGGCACCGTCGGCCAGCCCGGCGCCCGCGCGTTCTACCTGCAGGCGTCCTCGCGCGGCCGGATCACCAGCGTCCTGCTGGAGAAGACCCAGGTCGCCGCGCTCGCCGAGCGCGTCGAGGAGGTCCTCGACGAGGCGCTGCGGCGCAGCGGCGGCGAGGCCGCGATCCCGGCCGTCGCCCCCGTCGAACTGCTCGACACCGCCCCGCTCGACCTGCCGCTGGAACAGGAGTTCCGGGTCGGCACGATGGCGCTGGCCTGGGACGCCCGGGACGAGTGCCTGGTGGTCGAGGCGCAGGCGTACGTCGAGGAGTCCGAGGAGGAGAACGAGGCCGAGGTCTTCGACGACGAGAACGGCCCCGACCTGCTGCGGGTGCGGCTCAGCGGCGCGATGGCCCGGGTGTTCGCCAAGCGGGCCCTGGACCTGGTCGCGGCCGGCCGCAAGCCCTGCCCGTTCTGCAACCTGCCGCTCGACCCGGAGGGCCACCTGTGCCCGCGCGCGAACGGCTACCGGCGCTGAGCGAGCAACCGGAAGGGACGGGGGAGCAGGTGGAACAGGTGGAGGCCCCCGGCACCGACCCGGCCACCAGCGCCGCCCTGGCTGCCGACCCCGCCACCGCGCTCACCCTGCTGCGCACGGGCGCCCTGGCCGTGCACGGCCGGGTCACCGACGCCTCCAACGCCGTCCTGTACTGCACCGCCACCCTGGACGGCGTCACCGCGCCCTGCGTGTACAAGCCGGTCGCGGGGGAGCGCCCGCTGTGGGACTTCCCCGACGGCACCCTGGCCGGCCGGGAGACCGCCGCGCACGAGGTCTCCGCCGCCACCGGCTGGCACCTCGTCCCGCCCACCGTGCTGCGCGACGGCCCGGCCGGGCCCGGCATGGTGCAGCTGTGGATCGAACCCGACCCGCAGGCGCCCGAACTGCTCGACCTGCAGCCCCTGGACGGCGTCCGGGACGGCTGGCTCCCGGTGGTCCGGGCCGAGGTCGAGGCCGGGCGCCAGGTCTGGCTGGTGCACCGCGACGACGACCGGCTGCGCCGCCTCGCCGTGCTGGACGCCGTCCTCAACAACGCCGACCGCAAGGGCGGCCACTGGCTGCCCGCCGCCGACGGCCGGATCTACGCCATCGACCACGGCGTCACCTTCCACACCGACCCGAAGCTGCGCACCCTGCTCTGGGGCTGGGCCGAGCAGCCGCTCACCGCCGAGGCCCTGGAGGTGCTGGCCGCGCTCGCCGCCGACCTCGACGGACCGCTCGGCGAGCGGCTGCGCCCGCACCTGACGCCCGGTGAGCTCGCCGCGCTGAAGGCCCGGACCGCCGCGCTGCGGACCGCCGGACGGCATCCGCTGCCGTCGGCGGAGTGGCCTTCTATTCCCTGGCCGCCGGTCTGATACCGATCCGAAACCGAGGACGAACGGATTCCGGCCGATCGCGTCCATAGGTTGGTCTTTCAAATGATCGCAAGGTTAGAGTCGGTGCCATGCATGCCTGGCCCGCCTCCGAGGTTCCCGCCCTTCCCGGTCAGGGGCTTCCCCTGCGCATTCACGACACCGCCACCAGCAGTGTCCGAGAGGTCGTGCCCACCGGCCCGACCGCCCGGCTCTACGTCTGCGGCATCACCCCCTACGATGCGACCCACCTGGGCCACGCCGCCACCTACAACACCTTCGACCTGGTGCAGCGGGTCTGGAAGGACGCCGGCCACGACGTCCTCTACGTCCAGAACGTCACCGACGTCGACGACCCGCTGATCGAGCGGGCCGCGGCCACCGGCCAGGACTGGACCGCGCTCGCCGAGCGCGAGACCGCGCTGTTCCGCGAGGACATGACCGCGCTGCGGATGCTCCCGCCCGCGCACTACATCGGCGCCGTCGAGTCCATCCCGTGGATCGTCCCGCTGGTGCAGCGGCTGCTCGCCTCCGGCGCCGCCTACGAGGTCGACGGCGACGTCTACTTCTCGGTCGACGCCGACCCGCGCTTCGGCGAGGTCTCCGGCCTCACCCGCGAGCAGATGCTCCCGGTCTTCGCCGAGCGCGGCGGCGACCCCGAGCGCCCCGGCAAGAAGAACCCGCTGGACGCCCTGCTCTGGCTCTCCGCCCGCCCCGGCGAACCCGCCTGGGAGACCGAACTCGGCCGCGGCCGCCCCGGCTGGCACATCGAGTGCGTGGCCATCGCGCTCGAGTTCCTCGGCATGGACTTCGACATCCAGGGCGGCGGCAGCGACCTGTCCTTCCCGCACCACGAGATGGGCGCCGCCCATGCCCAGACCGCCCTCGGCGAGCACCCCTACGCCCGCGCGTACGTGCACGCCGGCATGGTCGGCCTGGACGGCCACAAGATGTCCAAGTCCCGCGGCAACCTGGTCTTCGTCTCGGCCCTGCGCCGCGACGGCATCGACCCCGCCGCGATCCGGCTCGCCCTGCTCGCCCACCACTACCGCAGCGACTGGGAGTGGACGGCCGCCGACCTCGACGCCGCCCTCACCCGCCTCGCCACCTGGCGATCCGCCGTCTCCCGCCCCGACGGCCCGCCCGCCGAGGCCCTGCTCGCCGAGGTCCGCGCGGCCCTCGCCGACGACCTCGACGCCCCCGCGGCCCTCGCGGCCGTCGACCGCTGGGCCGCCACCGCCCACGCCGAGGGCGGCGAGGACACCGGCGCCCCCGGCCTGGTCTCCCGCACCGTGGACGCCCTGCTCGGCGTCGCCCTCTAACGCCCTTCCCCGCGCCCCGCCAGGGGCGCGGGGGACTGCGCGGGCAACCCGGCACCCACAGCAAGATCGGCCCCGGGAGAGTCACCACCCTCCCGGGGCCGATCCACGCGGTGCGCGTCACGCTGCGCGTGAAGCGCCTACTCCTCGTCGTCGTCCTTCGGCCGCTCGGTCGCATGACCGGTGATCGGCTTCTCGCCCTTCGGCCCCTGGTTGTCGCGCCGCCGCAGGTACCGCTCGAACTCCCGGGCGATCGCGTCCCCGGACGCCTCCGGCAGCTCCGCGGTGTCCTGCGCCTCCTCCAACTGCTGGACGTACTCCGCGACTTCGGAGTCCTCCGCGGCGAGCTGGTCGACCCCCAGCTGCCAGGCCCGGGCGTCGTCGCCGAGCTCGCCCGGCGGGATGCGCAGGTCGAGCAGGTCCTCGACCTTGTTGATCAGGGCGAGGGTGGCCTTGGGGTTCGGCGGCTGGGAGACGTAGTGCGGCACGGCGGCCCAGAACGTCACCGCGGGCACCCCGGCGTGCGCGCAGGCCTCCTGGAGGACGCCGACGATGCCCGTCGGGCCCTCGTACCGGCTCTCCTCCAGGTCGAGCGAGCGGGCCACCGTCGGGTCCGAGGTGACGCCGGAGACCGGCACCGGGCGGGTGTGCGGGGTGTCGCCCAGCAGCGCGCCCAGGACGACCACCAGCTCGACGCCCAATTCGTGGGCGAAGCCCAGCAGTTCGTTGCAGTACGAGCGCCAGCGCATGCTGGGCTCGATGCCGCGGACGAGCACCAGGTCCCGTGGCTTCGGCTCCGTCACCCGGACCACCGAGAGCCGGGTGGTGGGCCAGGTGATCCGGCGGACCCCGCCGTCGAGCCAGATGGTGGGCCGGTTGACCTGGAAGTCGTAGTAGTCCTCGGCGTCGAGCGCGGCGAACACCTTGCCGCCCCAGGTCTCGTCGAGGTGCCCGAGCGCGGCGGAGGCCGCGTCGCCGGCGTCGTTCCAGCCCTCGAAGGCGCAGATCATCACCGGGTCGATCAACTCGGGAAGGTCTTCCAGCTCGATCACCCGGCATCTCCCTCCGTCAGTGGCGGGGGCACTGCCGCCCCCGTTGTCCCTTACTGCCCAGCCTACGGGCATTGAATGCCGCCGCGGGCCGGTCGAAGTGCCCAGCGTAGTGGTGTCAGTCCACCGGTTCGGCGCAGGCGGTGGTCGGGTCCAGGGTGAGCGTGCCCGGCGGGTTGGGCAGGGTGAAGCTGACGGTGGCCTCCTCGGGGCAGGTCGGCTTGGGCTTGGTGGTGTCGATCAGGGTCTGGCGGATGAAGACCTTGTCCACCTTGTACTGGGGCGGGTGCTCGCCCTTCCCGTCGCAGCGGGTCTCGGCGGCGCCGCCGGAGTCGGTGCGGTAGACGCAGTCGCCGACCACGATGCCGGTGCCGCCGCCCCCGCCCGGGTCGCCGGGGTGCGGGTCGTGCAGGTTGCGCAGGCAGGCCCAGGCGGCCCGGTTCTGCTTGACGTCGACCAGGGCGTTCTGGGTCAGGTCGAGGGCGGCGTCGGTGCCGTCGGGGCAGTCCGCGCCGCGCGGGAGGGCGGCGGCCACGCCCGTCGCGGTGCTGCTGCGCTTGGTGACCTTGGCCTCGGCCTCGGGGGAGTCGCAGGGCACCGTCTCGTACCGCGAGGAGGACCCGGGCACGACGCGGGCGCAGGAGCCCTCGGCGAAGTAGGAGTCGTCGAGCCGGCTGGGCGGCTGGTAGCTGGGGACGGCGGCGCCGGTGGGGGCGCGGTAGGACGCGCTGGCGGAGCCGCCGGGCCCGGTCGCGGTCGGCGAGGGGGAGGTGCCGGCGCCGACGCTGGGGCCGGGCGGCGCGGCCCCGGCGTTCTTGGCGGACTCGCAGCCGACCAGCAGCAGCCCGGTGGTGAGCAGCGCGAGGGCGCTGACGGCGGTGCGCGTGAGGGTGCGCGTCATGGGTCTTCCTCCGTACCCGTGCGGTGGTCCGTGGGGCAGGCTAACCGCCCAACCCGCCCTGGCGTGACGGGTTTTCGTCAAACCTACCGTGAGGGACCGTCAGCTCCGGGCGCCCCCGGACGTCCCCCGGACGCCCCCCGGCGGGGCCCGGCCGCCGCGGCTGCGGCGCGTCCGTTCGCCGGGCGGACGGGGAGCCAGCAGGCTGGGGGTGGGGATGTGCCCCGAATTGTCGGAATCCTGGGAATTGCCCAGCACCGCGAGGAGAGCAGGACATGAAGGCAGCCGTCGTCCGGGACTTCACCGAGCCGTTGCGGATCGAGGAGCGCGAGGTGCCCGCCCCGGCCCCGCACCAGGTGCTGGTGCGGATCGAGTGCTCCGGCCTGTGCCACACCGACATCCACGCCGCGCACGGCGACTGGCCGGTCAAGCCGACCCCGCCGTTCGTGCCCGGCCACGAAGGCGTCGGCATCGTGGAGGCGGCCGGCGCGGACGTCCGGCACGTCCAGGTCGGCGAGCGGGTGGCGATCCCGTGGCTGGCCGACGCCTGCGGCCGGTGCGACCACTGCGTGACCGGCTGGGAGACGCTCTGCCTCAGCCAGCACAACTCCGGCTACTCGGTGGACGGCGCGTACGCCCAGTACGCGCTGGCGCACGGCGACTACGTCGTCCCGGTGCCGGACGGGGTGGACCCGATGGACGCCGCCCCGCTGTCCTGCGCGGGCGTCACCACCTACAAGGCGGTCAAGCTGGCCGGCGCCCGCCCCGGCTCCCGGGTGCTGATCTCCGGGATCGGCGGCCTCGGCCACCTGGCGCTGCAGTACGCCCGGATCTTCGGCGCCGAGACGGTCGCCGTCGACATCACCGACGAGAAGCTGGAGCTGGCGAAGCAGCTCGGCGCCGACCACGTGATCGATGCCCGCACCCAGGACGTCGCGGCCGAGGTGCACAAGCTCGGCGGCGCCGACGCGGCGGTCTCGCTGGCCGTCTCCAACGCCTCGTTCCGGGCCGCCTACGACGCGCTGCGCCGCGGCGGCACCCTCGCCCTGGTCGCCCTGCCCGCCGGGGGCGAGCTGACCCTGCCGGTCTTCGACACCGTGCTGAACGGGACGAAGGTGATCGGCTCGATCGTCGGCACCCGGCAGGACCTGGCCGAGGTGTTCCGGCTGCACCAGCTGGGCCGGACGAAGGTGATCCGGGAGACCCGCAAGCTGGAGGACGTGAACGCCTGCTTCGAGGAGGTGCTCGCGGGGAAGGTCTCGGCCCGGCTGGTGTTCGACCTGCGCTGACCCCGCAAGCCGCGGGCCGCGGGCGGAGGACGGAACCGGTCGGTTCCGTCCTCTTCTGCAAATCCACGCAAGCCGCTTGCGTTTTCTGTCGTACACTCCACCCATGACACGACGACTTGCCGAGGTGGCGAAGAAGGTCGGGGTCAGCGAGGCGACCGTCAGCCGGGTGCTGAACGAGAAGCCCGGTGTCTCCGAAGCGACCAGGGCGGCCGTGCTCACCGCCCTCGACGTGCTCGGTTACGAGCGGCCCACCCAGTTGCGCGGGGAGCGGGCCCGGCTGATCGGGCTGGTCCTGCCGGAGCTGGGCAACCCGATCTTCCCGGCGTTCGCCGAGGCGGTGGGCGGCGCGCTGGCCGGCCAGGGCTTCACGCCGGTGCTGTGCACCCAGACCGCGGGCGGGGTCTCCGAGGCCGACTACGTCGACCTGCTGCTGGAGCAGCACGTCTCCGGCGTGGTGTTCTTCGGCGGCCTCTACGCCCAGGGCGACGCCCCGCACGACCACTACCAGCGGCTGGCCGAGCGCAGCCTGCCGACCGTGCTGCTGAACGCCGCGATCGAGCACCTGGACTTCCCCCGGGTCTCCTGCGACGACGCGGTGGCGGTCGAGCAGGCCTTCGGCCACCTGCGGCAGCTGGGGCACACGAAGATCGGCCTGGTGCTCGGCCCGCTGGACCACATGCCCTCGCAGCGCAAGCTGGCCGCGGCCCGGGCGGTGGTGGCCAAACTGGGCCTCGAACTGCCGGACGAGCACGTGGAGCGGGCGCTGTTCAGCCTGGAGGGCGGCCAGGCGGCCACCACCCGGCTGCTGCGCCGGGGCGTCACCGGCGTGGTCTGCGCGAGCGACCCGCTGGCGCTGGGCGCGGTCCGCGCGGTGCGCCGGGCCGGGCTCGCGGTGCCGGACGACGTGTCGGTGGTCGGCTACGACGACTCCTCGTTCATGATGTGCACCGACCCGCCGCTGACCACCGTCCGGCAGCCGATCGAGGCGATGGGCCGCGCGGTGGTGGACCTGCTGGTCGGCGAGATCGCCGGGGTCCGGGTCACCCACGACGAGCTGCTGTTCGAGCCGGAGCTGGTGGTGCGCGGATCGACCGCGCCGGCCCGCGAGCGGGGCTGACCGGCCGGCGGGTAGCGGGCCCCTGACGGGGCGACGGGACAGGACCGCCGAGCGGGCGGGCACTTCGGTGCCCGCCCGCTTTTCGTATGCGCACGCTTGCACCGATCCGTTGACATGCCCGTAGCCCCGCTGTAACTCTTGGCTGCCATCACGCAAAAGATGGACAGAAGATTGTCATCTTCTCGACCTTATGAAGGGACATCATGAGATCGAAGCGCATAACCACGCGGCTGACGGCGTCGTCGGCCACGCTGGGAATGCTCCTGCTCGCCGGGCCCCTGCTCCCGGCGGCACAGGCGGCCGGAGGGCCCAACCTGGCCCTCGGCAAGACCGTCACCGCCTCCAGCGCCAACGGCAGCTACACGGCGGCCAACGTCAACGACGGCAGCCAGGACAGCTACTGGGAGTCCAACGGCATCGCCTCCGCGCAGTGGGTCCAGGTCGACCTGGGCTCGGCGGCCTCCATCGACACGGTGGTGCTGAAGGTCCCCGGCTCCTGGGGCGCCCGGACCGAGACGCTCAGCGTGCTCGGCTCCACCGACGGCACCAACTTCTCCACCATCACCGCTTCGGCGAACTACACCTTCGACCCGGCCTCCGGGGACAGGGCGACGATCTCCTTCGGCGCCACCACCGCCCGCTACGTGCGGGTCAACGTCACCGCCAACACCGGCTGGCAGGCCGCCCAGATCTCCGAGTTCGAGGTCTACGGCACCACCTCCGCCTCGGCGAACCTGCTGGCCGGGCGCACCTTCACCGCCAGCGGCACCTCGCAGAACTACGGGCCGGCCAACGTCGGCGACGGCGACCAGGCCAGCTACTGGGAGAGCACCAACAACGCCTTCCCGCAGTGGATCCAGGGCGACCTGGGCTCCGCCGTCCCGGTCAACAAGCTGGTGCTCAAGCTGCCGGCCGGCTGGGACAAGCGGACCGAGACGCTCAAGGTCCAGGGCTCCACCGACGGCAGCAACTTCACCGACCTGGTCGCCTCGGCCGGCTACGTGTTCGACCCGGCCGCCGGCAACACGGTCACCGTCAACCTGTCGACCACCACCACCCGGTACCTGCGGCTGACCTTCACCGCCAACACCGCGTGGCCGGCCGGCCAGCTCTCCGAGTTCGAGGCGTACGGCCCGACCACCGGCGACACCCAGGCCCCCACCGCCCCGTCCGGCCTCGCCTACACCTCGCCCGCCGCCGGCCAGATCAAGCTGACCTGGAACGCCGCCACCGACAACACCGGCGTCACCGGCTACGACGTGTACGCCAACGGCACGCTGCTCACCTCGGTGTCCGGCACCACCCTGACGTACACCGACAGCCGCGCCGACAGCGAGACCGTCTCGTACTACGTCAAGGCGAAGGACGCGGCGGGCAACCAGTCCGCGGCCTCCAACACCGTCACCCGCACCGGCCAGTCCGGCGACACCCAGGCGCCCAGCGCGCCGGGCAGCCTGGCGTACGCCGCGGCGGGCTCCGGGCAGGTCAAGCTGACCTGGGCGGCCTCCAGCGACAACGTGGGCGTCACCGGCTACGACGTGTACGCCAACGGCGCGCTGCGCGGCAGCGTGTCCGGCACCACCCTGACGTACACCGACAGCCAGCCGGACACCGCGACCGTCTCCTACTACGTGAAGGCCAAGGACGCGGCGGGCAACACCTCCGCGGCCTCCAACACGGTGGTGCGCACCGGCACCGGGACGGGCACCGGCACCAACCTGGCGGCGGGCAAGCCGATCTCGGCCTCCTCGTCCACCTTCACCTTCGTGGCGACCAACGCCAACGACAACGACACCTCCACCTACTGGGAAGCCGCCGCGGGCAGCTACCCGAACACCCTCGGGGTGAAGCTGGGCGCCAACGCCACCACCAGCGCGGTGGTGGTCAAGCTCAACCCGGCCTCGGCCTGGTCGACCCGCACCCAGACCATCGAGGTGGACGGCCGCGAGCAGAGCGCGAGCGGCTTCAGCACCCTCGTCCCGGCGCAGAGCTACACCTTCGACCCGGCGAGCGGCAACACCGTCACCATCCCGGTGTCGGCGACCGTCGCCGACGTCCAGCTGAAGATCACCGCCAACTCCGGCTCCACCGGCGGCCAGGCCGCCGAGTTCCAGGTGATCGGCGTCCCGGCCCCCAACCCGGACCTGACCGTCAGCTCGGTGAGCAGCAACCCGGCCACCCCGGTGGAGACCGACACCCCGACCCTGTCGGCCGTGGTGAAGAACGCGGGCACCAACCCCTCCGGTGCCACCTCGGTCAACTTCTACCTGGGCACCACCAAGGTCGGCACGGCCAGTGTCGGCGCCCTCGCGGCCGGTGCCTCCACCACCGTCTCCGCGCAGGTCCCGGCGCAGAACGCGGGCAGCTACCAGCTGACCGCGAAGGTCGACGAGGACAACAAGGTCATCGAGCAGGACGAGACCAACAACTCGTTCACCGCCGCGAGCCCGCTCACCGTCACCCAGGTGGCCTCCTCCGACCTGGTCGCCGCCCCCTCGACCTGGTCGCCCTCCAACCCCGCCGACGGCAGCGCGGTGAACTTCACCGTCGCGGTCAAGAACCAGGGCACGGTGGCCAGTTCCGCCGGCAGCCACGGCATCACGGTCACCGTCGCGGACGCCACCACCGGCACCGTGCTGAAGACCCTGACCGGCGCCTACAGCGGCACCCTGGCGCCCGGCGCCACCGGCAGCCCGGTCTCGCTGGGCAGCTGGACCGCCGCGAACGGCCGCTACACGATCAAGACGGTCATCGCCAACGACGGCAACGAGCTGCCGGTCAAGCAGGCCAACAACACCAGCACCCAGTCGCTCTACGTCGGCCGCGGCGCCAACATGCCGTTCGACAACTACGAGGCCGAGGACGGCGTGCTCGGCGGCGGCGCCCAGGTGGTCGGCCCCAACCGCACCATCGGCGACCTGGCGGGCGAGGCGTCCGGCCGCAAGGCCGTCACGCTCAACTCGACCGGTTCCTCGGTGGAGTTCACCACCAAGGCCGCGACCAACACCCTGGTCACCCGGTTCTCCATCCCGGACGCGGCGGGCGGCGACGGCACCAGCGCCACCCTGAACGTCTACGTGGACGGCACCTTCCTCAAGGCCATCGACCTGACCTCCAAGTACGCCTGGCTGTACGGCTCGGAGACCAGCCCCGGCAACGGCCCGAGCGCCGGCAGCCCGCGGCACGTCTACGACGAGGCCAACGTCCTGCTCGGCACCACCGTCCCGGCCGGGCACAAGATCAAGCTGCAGAAGGACGCCGCGAACACCTCGCAGTACGCGATCGACTTCGTCAGCCTGGAGCAGGCCACCCAGATCGCCAACCCGGACCCGGCCAAGTACGTCGTCCCGACCGGCTTCGCGCACCAGGAC
Organism: Kitasatospora sp. NRRL B-11411; assembly: GCF_000721345.1. Lineage (NCBI taxonomy): Bacteria > Bacillati > Actinomycetota > Actinomycetes > Kitasatosporales > Streptomycetaceae > Kitasatospora > Kitasatospora sp. NRRL B-11411. The sequence continues at coordinate 60,360 of NZ_JOGH01000008.1, forward strand.
GTGCAGAACGCCCTGGACAAGGTCCGGATGGACACCACCGGCACCCTGGTCGGCGTCTACCTGCCGGCCGGCGACTACCAGACCGCCAGCAAGTTCCAGGTCTACGGCAAGCCGGTCAAGGTGATCGGCGCGGGCCCCTGGTTCACCCGGTTCTACGCCCCGACCAGCCAGTCCAACACCGACGTCGGCTTCCGGGCCGAGGCCACCGCCAACGGCTCGACCTTCAGCGGGTTCGCCTACTTCGGCAACTACACCTCGCGGATCGACGGCCCCGGCAAGGTGTTCGACTTCGCCAACGTCGCGAACATCACGATCGACAACATCTGGACCGAGCACATGGTCTGCATGTACTGGGGTGCCAACACGGACTTCATGACGATCACCAACTCGCGGATCCGGGACACCTTCGCCGACGGCATCAACATGACCAACGGCTCCACCGACAACCTGGTCTCCAACAACGAGGCCCGGGCCACCGGTGACGACTCCTTCGCGCTGTTCTCCGCGATCGACGCGGGCGGCGCGGACGAGAAGAACAACGTCTTCCAGAACCTCACCTCGATCCTGACCTGGCGCGCGGCGGGCGTCGCGGTGTACGGCGGCTACGCCAACACCTTCCGCAACATCTACATCGCGGACACCCTCTGCTACTCGGGCATCACCATCTCCTCGCTGGACTTCGGCTACCCGATGAACGGCTTCGGGACGGACCCGACCAACCTGCAGAACATCTCCATCGTCCGGGCCGGCGGCCACTTCTGGGGCGGGCAGACCTTCCCCGGCATCTGGGTGTTCTCCGCCTCCAAGGTGTTCCAGGGCATCCGGGTGAGCGACGTGGACATCGTCGACCCCACCTACAGCGGCATCATGTTCCAGACCAACTACGTGGGCGGACAGCCGCAGAACCCGATCAAGGACACGGTCTTCACCAACGTGTCGATCAGCGGGGCGCAGAAGAGCGGCGACGCCTTCGACGCCAAGTCCGGGTTCGGCCTGTGGGCCAACGAGATGCCGGAGTCCGGCCAGGGCCCGGCGGTCGGTGACGTCACCTTCAACCACCTGACCCTGAGCAACAACTACAAGGACATCCAGAACACCACCTCGACGATGCACATCACCGTCAACCCGTAGCACCCCGCACGCGGGAAGGGCGGGCGCCCCGGGCGCCCGCCCTCTTCGTCGTGCCCGGGAGCGGTCACCGGGAGCGGTCACCGGGAGCGCTCAGGCGGGCCGCCGCGGGGCCGGGCCGGTGGAGCCCCGCACCACCAGCTCGGGTTCTAACAGCAGCTCGCCCGGGCCCGCCGGGGCGCCGTCGATCCGCCCGACCAGCAGCGAGACCGCGGCCCGGCCGATCGCCTCGATCGGCTGCCGGACGGTGGTCAGCGGCGGCCGGGTGCAGTTGAGGAAGGCCGAGTCGTCGAAGCCGATCACCGACAGGTCGCCGGGGATGTCCAGCCCGGCCCGCCGGGCGGCCCGCACCACCCCCAGGGCCAGCGGGTCGCTGGCGCAGACCACACCGGTCACCCCGGCCTCCAGCAGCCGCTCGGCGGCGGCGTGGCCGCCCTCCAGGCCGAACATGGTGTGCGCCACCCACTCCGGGCGCGGCTCGCGGCCGCGCAGCGCGTACTGGCGGGTGAAGGCGGCGAGCTTGCGGCGGGACGGCACGTGGTCCTCCGGTCCCACCAGCAGCCCGATCCGGCGGTGCCCCAGGGTGTCCAGGTGGGCGAACGCCTGGGCCACCGCGACGGCGTCGTCGGTGGCGACCTGCGGGAAGCCCAGCTCCTCCACCGAGGCGTTCAGCAGCACCACCGGGACGCCGCGCTCGCGCAGCTGCGCGAAGTGCTCGTGCGAGGCGTCCGCCTGGGCGCAGTGCCCGCCGGCGAAGACCACCCCAGAGACGTGCTGGTCGAGCAGCGCGCCGACGTGGCTGGCCTCGCCCAGGCCCGCGGTGCGGGTGCACAGCAGCGGGGTGAAGCCGCGCTGGGCGAGCGCGCCGCCGACCACCTCGGCCAGCGCCGGGAAGATCGGGTTCTGCAGCTCGGGCAGCACCAGGCCGATCAGCCGGGCGCGTTCGCCGCGCAGCCGGCTCGGCCGCTCGTAGCCCAGGACGTCCAGCGCGGTGAGGACGGCGAGCCGGGTGGCGGTGCCGACGCCGGGTCTGCCGTTCAGGACCCGGCTGACCGTGGCCTCACTGACTCCGACATGCTGCGCCACCACGGAGAGCTTGCTCTTCATGCGCAAAAGTAGAACAGAATCAAGCAAGAAGCGGCAAGGATGTCTGCAAGCAGGCCGAGGCCGGGTTCTGCCTGGCGCGGAGCGCTCGCCGGGGCGGCATCCGCCCGTCGATGCTCAGTCGTAACTTTTCACTTTCTCGTCAACCTCTTGCGTGAAGTGGTTCAAGGACCTACGTTCCTCACACGTCGGTTTTCGTCCCGGCCTCTTCCGAAACCTCTCCCACCCATGGGGTACACGCATGAAGCTGAACAGATCGAGCAGGATGGCCGCTGTCGCCCTCGCCGCGGGCATGCTGCTGACCACCGCCGCGTGCAGCAGCGGCTCCTCCGACAGCAAGACGGACGCCGCCGCCGGGGTGGCGGACGGCAAGCCGCTCGACCCGAACGCGACCGTCACCATCTCCATCGACTGCGCCCCGGGCGCGGACCAGGCGGCGGGCAAGGCCAACTACGCCGACGACCTGGCGCTGTTCAAGACGAAGTACCCGAACGTCACCATCAACGCCAAGCCGTACGTCGGCCAGTGCGAGGTCCCGGCCCAGCAGACCGCGCAGTACAAGGCGCACAACGAGACCGGCGCGTTCCACGCCTACTTCACCGACCGCGACGCCACCCTCAACTCGGGCGACGCCCAGGACATCACCAAGTACGTCAACGACGAGACGCTGCCCGGCTTCTCCTCGATGCTGCCGTCCGTCAAGGACAACATGACGGTGGACGGCAAGGTCTACGCCCTGCCGATCAACTACTACACCACCGGCCTGATCTACAACCGCGACCTGTTCAAGCAGGCCGGCCTCGACCCCGACAAGCCGCCGACCACCTGGGACGAGGTGCAGGCCGCCGCGAAGAAGATCGCCGCGCTCGGCAACGGCATCAGCGGCTACGAGGACTACTCCGGCGGCAACACCGGCGGCTGGCACTTCACCTCCGAGCTCTACAGCCTCGGCGGCAAGATGGTCACCGACGACGGCAAGAAGGCCGCGTTCAACTCGCCCGAGGGCAAGCAGGTCCTCAAGCGCCTGCACGACATGCGCTTCACCGACCAGAGCATCAGCGCCACCCCGGTCACCCAGTGGGCCGACGCCTTCCCGCCGCTGGCCACCGGCAAGGTCGGCATGTTCCTGGGCGCCCCCGACGTCGTCAAGCACCTGATCGAGGTCCTCGGCGCCGACGCCAAGGCGTACGGCCTCGGCCCGATGCCCGGCGCCACCGGCCCCGGCAACAGCCTCGGCGGCGGCGACCTCTACTACATCAAGAAGGGCCAGACCCCGAACCAGATCAAGGCCGAGATCGCCTGGATCAACTTCCAGTACCAGACCCCGGACGCCGGCCAGTTCAACTTCGCCCGCTCCAAGACCCTCGCCGGCAGCAGCAAGGACCCGGTGGCGATCGCCGTCCCGCAGCCCTACTTCTGGTCCGCCGAGTCGTCGCAGATCAAGGCCATCACCGAGTCGCTGAAGACCAACGGCAACCTGCCGCTGTCCAACTACGACCCGTACGTCAAGAACCCCACCAAGTCGATCACCGAGCCCCCGGCCGCGCAGCAGCTCTACAAGATCCTCGACACCGCGATGTCGGCCGCGATGACCGACGCCAACGCGAACCTCGACAGCGTGCTCGCCACCGCCGAGTCCCAGGCCAACCAGATCCTGGCCAACCAGTGACCCCGCGCCACCGGCCGGGCCGCAGCCTCCCGCGGCCCGGCCGGTGGCCGGCCACCTGACGAGGAGTCACCACCATGACCACCGCACTGACCCGCGGTCGCCCCGACGCCGAAGCGGTCCGCACCCGCACCCGCCACCCCGGCCGGACCCCGGGCGGACTGCGCCGGGCGGTCGCCCGCAACCTGCGGGCCCACGCCTTCCTGATCGGCGCACTGCTCTGCTTCGCGCTGTTCACCTGGTACCCGATGGTCCGTGAGATCGTCATGTCCTTCCAGAAGGTCCGCTACGGCGAGACCCACTGGGTGGGGTTCGACAACTTCCGGCAGATCTTCGCCGACCCCGAGTTCTGGCCCGCCTGGAAGAACACCTTCGAGTTCACCGGCATCGCCCTGTTCTTCGGCTTCTTCGCCCCCTTCGTCACCGCCCTGGTGGTCAACGAGTTCCGGCACGCCCAGGGCTACCTGCGGATCCTGGTCTACCTGCCCGTGATGCTGCCCCCGGTCGCGGGCATCCTGCTGTTCAAGTACTTCATGGACCCCGGCTACGGCCTGTTCAACCAGATCCTGGAGTTCCTGCACCTGCCCACCTCGTCCTGGCTGACCTCGCCGGACACCGCGATGCTCTCCCTGGTCCTCGTCTCCACCTGGGCCAACATGGGCAGCGCCACCCTGGTCTACCTGGCCGCCCTGCAGAGCATCCCCGGCGAGCTCTACGAGGCCGCCGAACTCGACGGCGCCGGCCTGCTGCGCCGGATCTGGCACGTCACCATCCCGCAGACCCGGCTGATCCTCTCGCTGATGCTGATGCTGCAGGTCGTCGCCACCATGCAGATGTTCACCGAGTCCTTCGTGCTCACCGGCGGCGGCCCGCAGGGCTCGACCACCACCGTGGTCTACATGCTCTACAACTACGCGTTCAATTTCGACAAGTTCAACACCGCGGCCGCACTGGGCGTCGTCCTGCTGCTGGTACTGGGCGCCTTCTCCGCCGTCTACCTGTGGCTGGAGCGCCGGGGCGGGGAGGAGTGACGATGAGCAAGACCGTCCGAAGCAGCGCCACCCGCACCCTGATCTCCCCGGTCCGGCTGAACCAGCCGGGCGGCCGCCGCGCCTACTGGACCGTCCTGGTGCTGACCCTGGCCGTCGCCACCCTCGTCTTCGTCGGCCCGCTCTACTGGATGGCCACCGGCGGCTTCAAGTCCTCCCAGGAACTCGTCCAGACCCCGCCCACGATCATCCCCACCCACCCCAGCACCCACGCCTTCACCGAGGCCTGGGACCGGCTCGGGATGGCCCAGCTGCTGCTGAACACCGTCGTCTACGCGGGCGGCGCCCTGCTGCTCCAACTGACCTTCTGCGTCGCCGCCGCCTACTCGCTGTCCAAGCTGCGCCCGATCCTCGGCAACGTGATCCTCGGCATGATGCTGGCCTCGATGATGATCCCGGCCGCCGCCCTGGTGATCCCGCAGTACCTGACGGTGCTCGACCTGCCGCTGGTGCACTGGAACCTGATGAACACCCCGTGGGTGATCTGGCTCCCCACCGTGGCCAACGCGTTCAACGTCTTCCTGCTCAAGCGGTTCTTCGACTCCATCCCGAACGAACTGCTGGACGCCGCCGCCATCGACGGCGCCGGACCGCTGCGCACGCTGTGGTCGGTGGTCCTGCCACTGTCCCGGCCGATCCTCGGCGTGGTCTCGATCTTCGGCCTGGTCGCGGTCTGGAAGGACTTCCTGTGGCCGCTGATCACCGTGCCCGAGCACGAGACGCTCAACGTCGGCGTCAACACCGCGGCCACCTCGATGCCGCAGAACACCCTGATCGCCGGCCTGTTCCTGGCCTCGATCCCGACCATCGCCCTGTTCCTGGTCTTCCAACGCAACATCATGGCCGGTCTCACCGCGGGCAGCCTCAAGGGCTGAGCCCCGCCCGACGACCCCCGGACCGACAACCTTCTGAAAGGAAACCCTGACCGTGTCAGAGCAGTGGTGGCGGAACGCGGCGATCTACCAGGTGTACCCGCGCAGTTTCGCCGACGGCAACGGCGACGGCATCGGGGATCTCGCCGGAGTGCGCGCGAAGCTGCCGTACCTCGCCGAACTCGGCGTGGACGCCATCTGGTTCAATCCCTGGTACCCCTCCCCGATGGCCGACGGCGGCTACGACGTGGCCGACTACCGGGGCGTGGACCCCCTCTTCGGCACCCTCGCCGAGGCCGAGCAGCTCATCGAGGAGGCCGCCCGACTGGGCCTGCGGACGATCGTCGACATCGTCCCCAACCACGTGTCCGACCAGCACCCGTGGTTCCGGGCCGCCCTGGCCGCCGGCGCCGGCAGCCCCGAGCGCGAACTCTTCCACTTCCGGCCCGGCCGCGGCGCCGACGGCGAACTCCCGCCCAACGACTGGAAGTCCGAGTTCGGCGGCTGCCCCTGGACCCGCCTCCCCGACGGCCAGTGGTACCTGCACCTGTTCGCCGCCGCCCAGCCCGACCTCAACTGGGACCACCCCGCGGTCCGGCAGGAGCACCTCGACATCCTCGCGTTCTGGTTCGACCGCGGCGCCGCCGGCGTCCGCATCGACTCCGCCGGCCTGCTCACCAAGGACCCGGAACTCGCCGACGTCGAACCCGGCCGCCCGCACCCCTACCTCGACCGCGACGACCTGCACGACATCTACCGCAGCTGGCGCGCCGTCGCCGACGGCTACGACCCCCCGCGCGTCCTGATCGGCGAGGTCTGGGTCCCCGACGCCGAACGCTTCGCCCGCTACCTGCGCCCGGACGAGATGCACACCGCGTTCAACTTCGACTTCCTGGGCCGCCCCTGGGACGCCGCCGCCCTGCGCGAGTCCATCGACACCACGCTCGCCGCGCACGCCCCCGTCGGCGCCCCCGCCACCTGGGTCCTGGCCAACCACGACGTCACCCGCACCGTCACCCGGTACGGCCGCGAGGACACCCGCTTCCAGTTCGCCACCAAGACCTTCGGCACCCCCACCGACCTGGCGCTCGGCCGCCGCCGCGCCCGGGCCGCCGCCCTGCTCACCCTGGCCCTGCCCGGGGCCCTCTACCTCTACCAGGGCGAGGAACTGGGCCTGCCCGAGGTCGAGGACCTGCCGCTGGACACCCTCCAGGACCCGATGCACTTCCGTTCGGGCGGCACCGACCCCGGCCGCGACGGCTGCCGCGTCCCGCTCCCCTGGGAGGGCGCCCGCCCGCCCTACGGCTTCACCCGGGACGGCAAGGCCCCCTGGCTGCCGCAACCGCTCGACTGGGCCGCCCTCACCGCCGAGGCCCAGGCCGAGGACCCCGCCTCCATGCTGACCCTCTACCGCCGGGCCTTCCGGCTCCGCCACGAACTCGACGGCCCCTTCCACTGGGACGAGGACGCCCCCGAGAACGTCCTCGCCTTCCGCCGCGGCGACATCCGCTGCCTGGTCAACCTCTCCCCTTCGCCGCTCCCGCTCGACGGCGAACCCCTCCTCACCTCCGCCCCCCTGACGGACAACCACCTCCCCACCGACACCGCCGCCTGGCTCCGCTAAAGCGCACCGCCAGGAAGCGTCCCGCCAGGGGCGCGGGGAACTGCGCGGCCCGTGTGATTCGGATTGGCGGTTCTACGGGGGCGAAGGGTGCCCCCGCCCGGAGTAGGTCGCGGGCGGGGGCTCTTGTACTGCTAGGACTGGCAGAGAAGCGCCACGGTGGGCGCACAGGCGGGGCAGGCCCAGTACTCGACTGCGGGGCTGCTCAGCCATCCTCCGGTGCCCGCTAGGACCACCTCGGGGCCCGTAGCGAAGCACAAGCAGCAGATCCGGGTAATCCCGTCCTCGGGGTGCTGGTCGTGTCGCTCATACCGACAGCACCTCTCGCATGCTCACCTCGAACTCGCTCACGCTCGGCAGGTCGGACACCGCGGCGAACGCCTCGACCCGTCGGCGCTGTTGTGCTGCGGGGGTGTCCCGACGCCGCCGAATCTCTGCTTCCCTCTTGAGCCACGTCACGCGGTCCCGCTCGGCAAGCTCGGCGAGGATTGCGCGCCGCTCGGGCTCGGGGGTGGCTTCCCACTGGAGAACCCGCGGTGAGATCCGGTGCTCGAACGGCCGGGGTGGGATGGTCTTCCGCAGGTGGTGCGGGTGGATCGGCTGGACCCGCTTGCAGATGGTCATGGGGGCCTGTTCCGGGGGTCGGCTCGGGCTCGACCTGGACGGCTCGGCGTGGAGATGGCAGAGCCCAGCACAGGGCGTGCAGCAGCACCCCGAGCAGGGTGGAAACGATACGATCGAACATGTCTGGCAGCTCCTCGAAAGCTGGTGGACGTGAACCCCTCGGGTAGCCGCCCGGGGGGTTCTTTCGTGGCAGACGATACGCCTTTACGTCATGCAATGTAAGGCAATGTAAACATCTGTGACCTGACGATGTGCATGCGACAACTCTTCCCGGATACCGTCTGACCATGGATTTTGGCCCGGATGACCTGGTGGACCGTGACGCGCCGGAGTCTCTGCGCGAGCAACTGGCAGGCATCCTCCGGGCCAGGATCGAACGGGGCGACTGGGCACCGCGCCGAGCAATCGACCCCATGGAAACGCTGGCCGAGCACTACGGCGTGTCCCGCCCGACTGTCCGCCAGGCGGTGGCACTTCTCGAACAACAGGGGTGGGTAAAGGTGCACCACCCCCGAGGAACGTTCGTCGCAGAGCGGACGCCCCCGCCAAACGCTGGCGACCAGCACTCCTGACGGACAGCGGAGGCCCCGCCCGCTCCTACTCGTACGGACGGGGCCGGGCCCGTCCGTGGTCAGTGCGGGAGACCGGCGATAGCCTCCCGCGTGCCCCGACGGAGCAGATCGGCGGCGACGCGTCGGGTCTCTTGATAGGTGACGCTTCCGGGCCACTGGGGAGGTGTCCCGATCCGAGCGGCGACGGCGGGGTGCAGCAGTCGGCGGGCTTCGTCCCGGTCGGCCCACCGCCACGCCGACAGTTCCCGCGCGTCCAGCGTGATCCGGTCGGTGTCGGCGGCACTGAGCATGGGCCCGGACCACAGGAACACGATCCGGTCCCGGTTGCCCTCGCGGCGGGCCTGCGCCCACTCGACGCCGAACAGGTCGTCGGGCAGCAGGTCGAGTGCCAGGCCGAGTTCCTCGCGGACCTTGCGGCGGGCGGCGTCCAGCGGGGATTCGCCGACCTCGACCACGCCGCCGGGCAGGTGCCACGTCCCGATCCCGGCCGCCCGCACGAGCAGCAGGCGCGACACCGGGTCGGTGCACAGCACGTAGGAGGTGATCGGGTGTCCGGGTGCGGGGGCCATCCCCGTCACCTCCCCGCGGCGAGCGGTACGGCGGCCGCCGGCTCGGCGACGGACAGCAGCGGCAGGGGAAGGCGGTAGCCGCGCTCACGGGCGTCGAGGACGATCCGGAGATGGGCGATCGCCTCCGGGTGCACCTCGTAGGCCAGTTCCTCCGAGGGGGCCCACAGGATTCGGTCGACCCTCTCCCATACCCCCGCCGGGGCGGGGTGGGTGTAGAGCACTTCGGAGGCCACCGTCCCGCCGTCGCACACGTAGTGCGCGTCCTTGACGCTCTCCTCCGCCCACCCCCACCCCAGTGCATGCGTCGGCGCACCCTCCAGCCCGGCCAACTCCCGCAACGCCCGCGCGGCGGCCTCCGCGAGCTGCTCGCCCGGCTCGACCTGCACCCCGGGCAGTACGGGGTACTTCTCTCCGACCGGCTGCACCAGCAGCACCGCGCCGTTCTCGCTGACCACCAGCACCGAAACACCAACACTCCGGTACGAGTGCCCACCGACCAGGTACCGGGCCGGACCCCTGCGCCGCCGCGGTAACACCTGCCCGCGCAAGCCGCGCTTCTCCAACTTCCACTCCTAGCATGAGAGTTCAACGTTCATGTGCCCAACTTTGCGCCTCCCGCCATCGCGGGGACTGAGCCGCCCCGGTCACAACGGGGGGAGGAACCGGAGCAGCCCGGATACATCCCCTTCACAGGCGCACCCGCCCGGAGCGGGGGAAGCTCCGGGAGATCAGACGGACCGGACGCGAGCCAGTACCCGACACCAGCTCGCGAGTTGGTGAACCGCCTCGACCCGCAGCAGGTAGGTCCGGTGGTGGTCGCGGCACACAGTCAGCGTGGTGCGCCGCCCCGTTGCGAGTACGGCCGTAACCTGCCGGGGGCGACCGCACGGGTAGCACCACCCGGGGGACCACCGTGCGCCGCGGATCATCTCGGGCGGGATGGTCTCCGGGGCCCTCACCCGGCGCCCTGTATACGGCGGTGCCGACTCCCGGACCACCGACGCACGCGGAGCGTCCAGCCGGGCCCGAACGACACCATGACCATGGCGACGACTACCGCGACGAACACCCACGCCCAGCGCCTCGCGGCGTCCGGGTCGAGCAGCGCCAGGACCACCGGGACAACGGGGACGGCACCGACGACGACCGCCAGGGCGACGTCTGCGAGGGTTCGCCGGCTCGGCCCCATCACGCCGACTCCGGGCGATGCGGGCACTTCGGCGAGGGACACCGGCAGGCGGGCCAGCCGACCGGCCGCCGAGCACCGACCCGCGCACTGATCTCCGGGTCGTAGTCGTCCAGCGGGCCGCGACCGTCGGTCTGCGTCCCCGCCTCCCAGTGACGAACCGCCATGCTCTCGGGCAACACCCTTGCACCGCCCGCCTTTGCCGCCATTGGTAGCTCCTCCCGCCAAGTAGCACCAAGATCTGGCAACCACCCAGGACGGTGAAACCTCCCGCAAAGGACACTCCAGAACGTCCCATGCGCGATAGAACGTCCCTACAAGGGTCCGGGTCGTGCGGGGAGACAAGCGGAATGCCGAACGAGAGACTGAAAGCTGTTATGGCGTCGGGCGGTTGGACGTGCTCCGCCCTGGCGGAGAGAGTCGGCGTGGACACCAAGTCAGTCGAACGGTGGGCTAACCAGAACCGGACACCCCGACTGAGAGCGGCCCGTCTGGCTGGCGAGGCACTGGGAGAGGACATGTTCGACTTGTGGCCGAGCCTGCGGCAACCACGTGCGGCCAGGGCGATAAGCCCCGAGCTGGTGGCGCTCTACGAGCAGCGTGCCGACCTGCCGGTGTCGGTGTTCGTGGATCTGATGGAGCGGGCCACGGAGCGCATCGACGTGCTGGTCTACGCCGCGGTCTTCCTCCACGAAGCGTATCCGCGCCTGAACGACCTACTCCGGGAGCGCGCTGCCCAAGGATGCGCGGTCCGGATCGCACTTGGCGACCCCGACAGCGAGAACGTGAGACAACGCGGGGAAGAAGAGAAGTTCGGTCACGGCATCGAATCCCGTTGCAGGCTCGCCCTCATGCACTACCGACCGTTGCTCGGCACGTCGGGGATCGAGATCCGCACCCACGGAACCACGCTCTACAACAGCCTCTACCGGGCAGACGACCAGGTGTTGGTGAACGCGCACGTGTGGGGAGCCAATGCTTTCGCGGCGCCTGTCTGGCATCTGCGGCGGACCGGCGCGGGCAAGCTGTTCGACACCTACGCTGCCAGCTTCGACGCAGTATGGAACGCCGCCCTGCCAGTGGAGGAGAGCTGATCACATGGCACGTACCGAGTTCTATGACGACCCCGACGCACCCAAGCCGAACAGGTTGGTGGTCGCGGCATCCGCAGTGGTGACCGACAGCGAGGGGCGCGTCCTGCTCCAGCGGCGGACCGACAACGGCCTGTACGCGCTGCCGGGTGGCGCCATGGATCTCGGCGAGTCGCTTCCGGGAACAGCCGTCCGGGAGGTCCGCGAGGAGACCGGCCTCGATGTGGAGATCACCGGACTAGTCGGCACGTACACCGATCCTCGACATGTGATCGCCTACTCGGACGGCGAGGTGCGGCAGCAGTTCAACGTCTGCTTCACCGCGCGCATCACGGGTGGGACGCTCCGAATCTCTGACGAGTCGACCGATCTCCAGTTCGTAGCACCAAGCGGCTTCGCAGACCTGCCAATGCACCACACTCAGCGGCTCCGACTTCAGCATTTCCTGGAGAAGCGAGCAACCCCTTATCTCGGGTAACAGGCACCAACAACGAAAGCCCCGCCCCGGCCACCCGGCGAGGGGAGGACGGGGCGGGGCATGCATTCGGTCCAGACGTCGGATTCGTCGTCCGACCCCGGCAGCTCGGCGGCAGGCCGGATTCTCGGAAAGAGGCTCAACCTGGCATGGGTAGGCAAGTCGCCCTCCGCAGGAATGGTTGTATTAGCCATCAGAGTTTTTTCCCTCCCTGCCGCGCTATCTCCTGCGGAAGGGGAGTCACCCCCCTGGGGTCACCGCAGGTCAGGGCCTCGGACAGGCTTGACACGCTCGCTCGCCCAGCCTCCGGGCTGGTGCTGTGCCGTCTCGCGGCTGTGACATTGCGTACACAGCGGGCGGAGTGCCAAGCGTCCGGATCGGCGACACCTTGGGCGACCAGCGAGCGGCGCGCCGTGGTCAGCTCAGGGCACCCGGGGACACTGCACGGGGGCGGGGTCGCTTGGGCATAGAGGTACCTCCAGTGGCAAGGGAACCCAGGCGGCGCAATGCTGGTAGTAAGAAGTGGGAGGTGTCGCCGTGGGTGACCGGGTGCTTTCAGTGACGATTGAAGTGCAAATTGAAGGCCGAAAGGCCTTCCCAAATCGGATCAAAGCAGCGTACGTAAACGCGGCTAAGGCTGCCGAGGACGCTATTCGAGAGGCCCTTCTCCCGGGCTCCATACACTCAGTGCATAGTTCGCTGAACTACTCGACTCGCTATCGGCATGGCATTGATGGCGAACTCATACAGGACGAGCCGGACGACTTGCCCGACGACGAAACGCCCTAGTGGCCGCATTAGGGTTCCAGCAAACGTGCTGTCAGATTTCCTGGGCGAAAGCCCCGGAGTCCCGTGCCGTCTTCCCTCGGTGGCACGCACGACACAGCGCCCACACGTTGTCGTCGGTGTCCTCGCCACCTCGGGCGAGCGGTAGCCGGTGGTTGACGTCGACCAGCTCGGCGGGCACCTCCTCGCCGCACTGACCGCACGCCGCGGAGCCGTCCCGGTCGACCCGCCGGCGAAGCCGTTCGGTGCCGCTGCACCCCCAGTACAGGCAGCGCAGTGGCACCGAGGTCACGCTGTGAAGTAGCAGAACGCGCAGAGGCCCCGCAGGTTCGCGGGGGCGTCAGGGAATCGAGCCCCGTCCGCGAGCAACTGTTCCCGGGTGCGCGGGAAGTGCTGGACCAGTTCGGCCCGTTCTTCGCCGCACACTCGGCACAGCGGGTTCATCGCCAGGTAGGCCCTGCGGATGGACGGCCAGTTGGGGCTACCGGTGACCTTGTGCGCTGCCCGCGGGATCGCCGGGCGTGGTTCTGTCCAGCGCCTCACCCTGTGCCGTCCGGCGGCAGGACGGGCGGGTTGATCGGCTGCCCGTCCGGGTGGCGGGGCGTCAGGTCGATGGCCAGCCACCGGCCCGGGTGGTCGGGGGCGCGCATGTGCTGGACTCCGCGCAGCATCGGCGCCCCTGCGTTGGTCGGCGGGAGTCCGGTCGGGTCGTCCGACCAGACGGGCCGCCCCTCAGCGTCGCGGGGGAAGTAGGGGTAGGTGCCGTCCGGGCCGGGGTCGAGTGCGTCGAGGGTCATGTCAGTCCGCCGCTTCGATGTAGGCGTCCCGCTCGGCGTCCAGTTCCTCGGCGTAGGCGATGCTGAGCGCTTCCGCGGCCTTGTCGACCTCGTTGGTGAGGTCTTCGAGGAACCGCAGGTCGTACCAGCGGTGCGCGGGCACCGTGACCACCTGCCCGAGGCGGGTCTGTGCGTTCTGTGCGGCGGTGAGGATCTTCTCGCGCTTGTGCCGCTCGGCGCGGTGGGCGACGTATGCCTTGAACCACGGTTCGGCGGCGAGGAGTTCCAGGAATTCGGCGTGCAGTTCGCGTCCCCGGGTGGAGTGGGCGTCGGCCTGCTCCCGCCAGGTCTTCACGAACTCGCGGTCGTACTCTGCGCCACGCTCCGCGCGGCGTGCCTGTTCGGCTTCCTGTGCGACCGCCAGGGCGGCTTCCGCGTCGGCGAGCGGGGCGGCGAGCTTGTCGGCCTGGGCGCGGAGCTTGGCGAGCTTGTCGGCGGCGCGGGTGATGTCGTTGTTCATGGTCAGACCTCCTGGTCGGTCGGGGCGGAGACGTTGCGGCCGAGCTGCCGGGCGGCGTCCTTCGCGGCCTGGTAGTGGCCGAGCGAGATCCGGGCGATGGGGCTCATGCGGTCGTACTCGTCGGGGCGGTCGCGCTTGAGTTCGGCGAGGCGTTCCATGGGGGCGCTGTAGCGGAAGGCGTCGGCGCGGGAGTGGAGCTTGCGGGTCTCGCGGTCTTCGTCGGTGTAGCGGGAGCTGTTCGGGTTGCTCACGGTGGTTCCTCCGGTTCGCTGCCGTGTCGGCGGCATGAAAAAGCCCCTGCCCGGAGCCGGGAAGGGGCGAGGTGGTGCTGTTCTGTGCCTTCACTTGTATGGGAAACCAGGCGTTCCCTGGTGCGTGCGGCCCTCACTGTTGTGGGGAGTGGGGCGATCTCTCTTCCTGCGCTCGGCTGCCCTGGCCGCTTCTGCCTCTCACTGGTAGAGGACAAGGACGAGTTCCTACGAGTACCGACCGGCAACACCCGGGGCGTCCGGTGCCCTCCTCTCCCGGAAGTAAGAGAGGGGGACGATGGCCTGTCGCCCACCGAGCAGCGCCGTCGGGGTAGCCCGTCTTCCCCTCCCGGAAGTACAGAGAGGGGGACGAGTTCCAGCGAGGGTGACGGGGTGACGCTGGTGAGGCAAAAACCAGTTTCTTATAGACACTCGCGTGTAAAGAGAACCTAGATTCTGCGTCATCTGCGTCACCCCGTCACCACCGCTGCCCGCTGACGGTCTACGCGGCCAGGTCCACGGGCGTGTGGATTCGCATCTTGCTCCCCGCTGCGGGGGCGCCGTCCGCGCCCATACCGAGTTCGTCGCGCAGCCCCGCCCACGACTCGATGGCCGGGTCCAGATCGCCGACCACCGACAGGCGCAGCCGGGACTCGTCCAGGCGCCTCCAGCCGCCCAAACGGGCCTTGTCGACGAACACCCGGAACCCTGCCTCCAGCAGCAGCCCGCGGCGCGTCTCGTCGTCCGCTGTGGTCCACACGTCGGCGAGGGTCTGCCCGGTGTCGAACCGCTCCCGCTTCTCCGGGCGTGCCGGGGTCGCCTCCAGTTCGGCGAGGCGGGAGTCAAGGGCGGCGAGACGCTGCTCCCACGACTTGAGGGCGGTACGGGAGCGCTGCTGTCCCTTCAGCTCCTGGTGGGCGTCGTACTCGGCCGCCACCTCGTCTATCTCCCGCTGGGGGTCGTAGCCGGGGGTGATGAGCGTCTTCAGCACTGGAACCCGTCCGGCGAGGTCCAGGAACCGGGCTTCGGCCCACTCCTCCAGCCAGTCTGCCCGGATCGTGGTCGGGGCGGCGCACGGGGTGTGGTTGGCGCTGCTGCTGCACCGGTAGGTGTCCTGCTGGGTGCGGGAGGTGGCTCGGCCCTGCTTGTACATCGGGCCCTCGCACGTTCCGCACAGGGCGATGTGGAGCAGCCGGGACGCGTCGGCGGGGGCTTCCTTCTGTTGGCCGAGCTTCTTGTCTTCGAACAGTGCGCCGATCACGTCGAACTCTTCGCGGGTGAGGATCGGCTCGGTGGTGGACATGATCGGCTCGCCCTGTGCGTTGCGGACCGGGTTGCCGCGGTGCATCTTCCAGCCGAGCAGCGCGGGCGTGGTGAGGATGCGCCGAATGAGCTGCCGGGTCCAGCGGAACACCTTGACCACCTTCGAGCCCTTGCGTCCGGCGCCGACCTTGCCGCCGGTCGGTTTGCCGTTGAGGCGGGACCAGTGGTCGCGGGGTGTGAGCACCCCCTCGGCGGTCAGCGCGGCACAGATCTTGTGCACCGCAACGCCGTTCAACAGGTCCCGGATGATCCGCAGCAGCACCTTCACCGCGCTCCCGTCCTGCACCAGGGTCTTACCGACGCCGCCGAGTTCGGCGGGCATGGGAACGATCTTGTAGCCGTAGGCGGGGGCGCCGTTGGCGTGCCGGTAGTTCATCGCCCGCATGGCGGCGTGCGCACCCGTCACGCGCTCCTTGGTCGCCCACGACTCCATTTCGGCCGCGAACGCGAACTGGTTGAGCATCATGGTCGTGATGGGGTCCATCGGGTTGCGGAAGTCGTAGACCTGCGCACTGCCGCCGATGCCTTCGGCGAAGATGATGACCTTCCGGTGCTCGCTCGCCCACTTGGCGAGTTCGTGCATGTCGCCCTGCCCGCGTACCGCACGGTCGAAGCGCCACCACACGATCACGTCCCACTCGTCAGGACGGGCCAGCCACGCCCCCAGTTCGGGGCGCTGCCAGGGGGCGGTCTTGCTCGCCGACACCGCGAGGTCGACGGCCTCGCGCAGGTTTTCACCCTCGCCGAAGTCGATGTTCTGTAGCGCGGCGGCGAGGTTGCACGCCTCACGCTGCCGCTCCGGACTAGTCGTCTCGTCCCGCATCACCGAAAGACGGATCGCCCGGACCCCTCGGAGGGGCCGGGCGAACACGGTGCGTTCGATGCCGGGAAGGCTGCTGTTGCTGAAAGTCCCCACACTGTTGGAGGAGGGGGACGATGGCCTGCCGCTGTCACTGGTCACACTGGTTGGGGAAACCAGAGGTCCCCCACTGCTGAAGTTCTCCACGTCAGTAAGAGAGGGGGACGAATTCTTTCCGCTGGTCAGGGGCGCGGTGGTGGTCGGCACGGGGGCTCACTCCAGAGGTGTGAACCCGAATCACTCGGCGGCCAACCGAGCACGCACAGCCAGATCGCTTCGCAGGACAGCCACTTGCACTGTCCCGCGACCTCGCTGACGTGCTCCTCCCGCCGCGCGCAGTTCCCCGCGCCCCTGCTTCCGCAACCTAGTTGCACCAGCCGTCCCGGTACGCCGCCCAGTGGTCCGGCGTCGCCGCGAAGTCCACGTACAGCGCGAGCCCGAAGTTCTGCCGTCCGCCCGCGCCGAGGCCCAGCCGGGCCCCGCGGACCGCCGCGCGGACCGTCTCGGCGTCGCCCCGGTGCGTGGGCGTGTCCGCCCAGTACGCGGGCAGGCCCATCAGCAGGTCGACGCCGGGCGGGGTGCTGGCCAGGGCCAGCGAGGTCTGCCGGGCGACGTAGCCGCCGTACAGCGACTCGACCGGCATCGAGGTGTCGTACGACATCACCGCGACCTGGTCGACCCGCCGGGCCGCGGCCGCGAAGTACCCGGCGGACCAGTACTTGCCGTGGTTGCTGAGCGCGAAGGCGACCCGGCCCAGCCCGGGGACGGGGTCGATCTGCGGGGCCGCGATGGACAGCGGCACCGAGCGGGCGGCGGTCAGCGCGTGCACCTGGTCGAGCAGGGCGAGGAAGCCGGACGAGCCGGAGTGCACCGGCTCCAGGTCGAAGTGGACGCCGTCGAAGCCCAGGTCGAGGACCTGCTTCGCGGAGGCGGTGATCCGGTCCCGGACGTCGGCGCGCTCCAGGTGCAGGCCGACCTTCTCGGGGGCGACCACGTCCCCCAGCCAGGACTGGATCCGCACCCCGGGCATCGCCGCGTGCGCCCGGGCCAGGAAGTCCGCCGCGCCGGGCGCCAGCGCCGGGTCGAGCGAGCCGTCGTGCTCCAGCGGCCCGGTGTGCACGTACAGGTCGTGGATGCCGGTGCTGCGGACCTTCGCGGCGAGCGAGGTCAGCTCCTCCGGGGTGCGCCGCCCGTCGACCCAGGCGTGGCCCAGCCAGATGGCGTCCTTGCCGCGGGTGCGGGCGTCCGCGGCCGGCTCGCCCGCGTACTCCCAGCGCAGCGCGGCCGCGGCGCCGAGCACCGGCACCACCAGCAGGACGAGCGCCGCGGTGAGCACGGTCAGGACGCGGCGGCGCCGGCTCCAGCGGTTCCGCCCGCGCCAGCGGCGGCGCGCCCGGCCCGGGAGTGTCCGCCATTCGGACGCTCGTAGGGCGTGCGCGGCGCGCTTCCACCGGCTCTGTTCCCCCGAAGTGGGCATGATCGTGCTCCCTTCCGGTGGACAAGGACGCCCAGGATGCGGAACGGGTTCCGTCCCGCCCCGGTGGGACCGATACCCTGGCCGGGTGCGTCCCCGGTCCAGGTGGGGCCGCATAGCCGACAGCCGTCGCACTCAGGGAGCAGCCACATGGCCACCGTTGTACCCACGTCCGCCCAGCAGGACCGCGCCGACGCCCTGCGCGAGGCCCTCGCCACCCGAGTCGTGGTGGCCGACGGGGCGATGGGCACCATGCTCCAGGCGCAGGAGCCGACGATGGAGGACTTCCAGCAGCTCGAGGGCTGCAACGAGGTCCTGAACGTCACCCGCCCCGACATCGTGCGCTCGGTGCACGAGGCGTACTTCGCGGTCGGCGTGGACTGCGTGGAGACCAACACCTTCGGCGCCAACCACTGGGCGCTGAGCGAGTACGACGTCCCCGAGCGGATCTTCGAGCTGTCCGAGGCGGGCGCCCGGCTCGCCCGCGAGACGGCCGACGCCTTCACCGCGAAGGACGGCCGCACCCGCTGGGTGCTCGGCTCGATGGGCCCCGGCACCAAGCTGCCGACGCTCGGCCACACCACCTTCGAGGTGGTCCGCGAGGGCTTCCGGCAGAACGCGGCCGGCCTGATCGCGGGCGGCGTCGACGCGCTGCTGATCGAGACCAGCCAGGACCTGCTGCAGACCAAGGCGTCCGTGCTGGGCTGCCGGGCGGCCCTGGCGGAGGCGGGCGTGAACCTGCCGATCCTCGCCCAGGTCACCGTGGAGACCACCGGCACCATGCTGCTGGGCTCGGAGATCGGCGCGGCGCTGACCGCGCTCGAACCGCTGGGCATCGACTTCATCGGCCTGAACTGCGCCACCGGCCCCGAGGAGTACAGCGAGCACCTGCGCTACCTGGCGAAGAACGCCAAGGTCGGCCTCTCCTGCATGCCGAACGCCGGCCTGCCGGTGCTCACCAAGGACGGCTCGCACTACCCGCTCAGCCCCGAGGAGCTCGCCGACGCGCACGAGGGCTTCGTCCGCGACTACGGCCTGGCCCTGGTCGGCGGCTGCTGCGGCACCACCCCCGAGCACCTGCGGCAGGTGGTCGAGCGGGTCCAGGGCCTGCCGATCACGGCGCGCGACCCGCGGCCGGAGGCGTCCGCCGCCTCGCTCTACCAGTCCGTGCCGTTCCGGCAGGACACCTCCTACCTGGCGATCGGCGAGCGCACCAACGCCAACGGCTCGAAGAAGTTCCGCGAGGCGATGCTCGCCGCGGACTGGCAGACCTGCGTGGAGATCGCCCGCGAGCAGATCCGCGAGGGCGCCCACCTGCTCGACCTGTGCGTCGACTACGTCGGCCGCGACGGCGTCGCCGACATGCGGGAGATCGCCGGCCGGCTGGCCACCGCCTCCACCCTGCCGATCGTGCTGGACTCCACCGAGCCGCCGGTGCTCAAGGCCGGCCTGGAGATGCTCGGCGGCCGCGCGGTGCTCAACTCGGTCAACTACGAGGACGGCGACGGCCCCGACACCCGGTTCGGGAAGATCGCCGCGCTGGCCCGCGAGCACGGCGCCGGCCTGATCGCGCTGACCATCGACGAGCAGGGCCAGGCCCGCACCGCCGAGACCAAGGTCGCCATCGCCGAGCGCCTGATCGACCAGCTCACCACCGAGTACGGCATCGACGAGGGCTCGATCCTGGTCGACTGCCTGACCTTCACCCTGGCCACCGGCCAGGAGGAGTCCCGCCGCGACGGCATCGAGACCATCGAGGCGATCCGCGAGCTCAAGCGCCGCCGCCCGGACGTGCAGACCACCCTCGGCCTGTCGAACATCTCCTTCGGCCTCAACCCGGCCGCCCGCCAGGTGGTCAACTCGGTCTTCCTGCACGAGTGCGTGGAGGCCGGCCTGGACTCGGCGATCGTGCACGCCGCCAAGATCCTCCCGATGAACCGGATCCCCGAGGACCGCCGGCAGACCGCCCTCGACCTGGTCTACGACCGCCGCTCCGAGGGCTACGACCCGCTGCAGAAGCTGCTCCAGCTGTTCGAGGGCGTCTCCGCCGCCTCCTCCGCCGCGTCCAAGGCCGAGGAGCTGGCCGCCCTCCCGCTCGAGGAGCGCCTGCAGCGCCGGATCATCGACGGCGAGCGCAACGGCCTGGAGGCCGACCTGGACGCCGCGCTGACCGAGCGCCCCGCGCTGGAGATCATCAACGACACGCTGCTGTCCGGCATGAAGGTGGTCGGCGAGCTGTTCGGCTCCGGCGAGATGCAGCTGCCGTTCGTGCTGCAGTCCGCCGAGGTGATGAAGGCCGCCGTCGCGCACCTCGAACCGCACATGGAGAAGGCCGACAGCGAGGGCAAGGGCACCATCGTGCTGGCCACCGTCAAGGGCGACGTGCACGACATCGGCAAGAACCTGGTCGACATCATCCTGTCCAACAACGGCTACAACGTGGTCAACCTGGGCATCAAGCAGCCGGTCTCGGCGATCCTGGAGGCCGCCCAGCAGCACAAGGCCGACGTGATCGGCATGTCCGGCCTGCTGGTCAAGTCCACGGTGATCATGAAGGAGAACCTGGAGGAGCTCAACCAGCGCGCGCTGGCCGCCGACTACCCGGTGATCCTCGGCGGCGCCGCCCTCACCCGCGCCTACGTCGAGCAGGACCTGCACGAGATCTACGACGGCGAGGTCCGCTACGCCCGGGACGCCTTCGAGGGCCTGCGCCTGATGGACGCGCTGATCGGCATCAAGCGCGGCGTCCCCGGCGCCGCCCTGCCCGAACTGCGCAAGCGCCGGCACGCCCGGGTCGAGGTCGAGGAGCCGGAGGAGGTCAACCTCGGCCAGATCCGCTCCGACGTGTCCGTCGACAACCCGGTCCCGACCCCGCCGTTCTGGGGCGACCGGATCATCAAGGGCGTCCCCTTCCAGGACTACGCCTCCTGGCTCGACGAGGACGCCCTGTTCAAGGGCCAGTGGGGCCTCAAGGGCGGGCGCAGCGGCGGCCCGACGTACGAGGAGCTGGTGGAGACCGAGGGCCGTCCGCGGCTGCGCGGCTGGCTGGACCGCCTGCAGACCGAGGGCTGGCTGGAGCCCGCCGTGGTCTACGGCTACTACCCGGCCAACTCCAAGGGCGACGACCTGATCCTGTACCGCGAGGACGGCTCCGAGCTGACCCGCTTCACCTTCCCGCGCCAGCGCCGCGGCCGCCGCCTGTGCCTGGCCGACTTCTTCCGCCCGGAGGAGTCCGGCGAGCGCGACGTGGTCGGCCTGCAGGTGGTCACCATGGGCAACCGGATCTCCGAGGCCGCCAACGAGCTGTTCGCCGGCAACTCCTACCGCGACTACCTCGAACTGCACGGCCTGTCCGTCCAACTCGCCGAGGCGCTGGCCGAGTTCTGGCACGCCCGGGTCCGCTACGAGCTGGGCTTCGGCGACGAGGACCCGCAGGACGTGCGGGACATGTTCGCGCTCAAGTACCGCGGCGCCCGCTTCTCGCTCGGCTACGGCGCCTGCCCCGAGCTGTCGGACCGGGCTAAGATCGCCGAGCTGCTCAGGCCCGAGCGGGTCGGCGTGATCCTCTCCGAGGAGTACCAGCTGCACCCCGAGCAGTCCACCGACGCCATCGTGCTGCACCACCCCGAGGCCAAGTACTTCAACGCGCGGTAAGTCTTCAACCGGGGATCATCCGTTCGCCGCGCCGCCGTCCGGTGCAATCCGACCGGGCGGGCGTATCCTTGATGATCCTGAACGGGCCGGTCCGCAGACCAGCGGGCCGGCCCGTGCCATCCCCGGACGCGCCCGCGCCCGGCCACCCACCCGGAAGGACGGCGCGCATGACGACGGTCTCGACCCCGGTCCGCATCGGCGGAGACGGCGAGGACAGCGGCCTGCAGGCCGTCCTGCTCGACATGGACGGCACCCTGGTCGACACCGAGGACTTCTGGTGGCAGGCCGAGGTCGACCTGTTCGCCGAACTCGGCCACCGGCTCACCGCCGAGGACCGCACCCACGTGGTCGGCGGCCCGATGAGCCGGGTGATCGACTACCTGATCGCCCGCACCGCGGTCACCCTCAGCCCGGCCGAGCTGACCGTCCTGATCAACCAGCGCTTCGTCGACCTGCTGGCCGGCGGCGTCCCGCTGATGCCCGGCGCCGAGCGGCTGCTCAACACGCTGGCCGCGCACGGCGTCCCGGCCGCGCTGGTCTCCGCCTCGCACCGGCACATCATCGACATCGTGCTGCGCAGCCTGGGCGCCCGGCACTTCGCCTTCACGGTGGCCGGCGACGAGGTCGCCCGCACCAAGCCGCACCCCGACCCCTACCTGGCCGCCGCCGCCCGGCTGGGCGCCGACCCGGCCCGCTGCGTGGTCGTCGAGGACACCCCCACCGGCGTCGCCGCCGCCGAGGCGGCCGGCTGCCCGGTCATCGCCGTCCCCTCCATCGCCGCGATCGAGCCCGCCCCCGGCCGCCTGGTGCTGCCCTCGCTGGAGCAGGTCGACCTCGGCCTGCTGCGCACCCTGGCCGGCGCCCGGGTGTGAGGTTCGTCTCCCTCGCGGCCTTTGCCGGTTTCGTTCCGCGTCCGGTGGTATGCGGAACGTGTCCGCCGCCGCGGGTGAAAACGGGCATTGGCTGACAACTCGTCGGCTGCCCGGACAAGATCGTCCGAACCCCGCGCGACCACCGTTCGAACCCTCGGTGAGCGACCGGAAGCGATGTGGCACGCTAACTCCCGTTCAGTCCCCGTGCCGCGCCGCCCACCACCGGAAACCCGGGAGAACGGGCCCGCGGCCGCAGCAGACCCGCGGCCCCGCCCCACCCCGGCGCCGGGCGGCGGGCACCGGCGACAGCCGGCCGCACGCAGTGAGGAAGACCACCCCGCATGACGACGCCCAACCGCCTGGCCGTGCTCAGCTGCGCCGCTCTCGTCGCCACCACGGCCGCGGGCTGCGCCTCCGTCGAGAAGGTCGCCGGCGGCGGTGGCGGCAGCACGGCGATCACCATGGGCACCACCAGCGTGACCAGCGTGCTCGACCCGGCCGGCGCCTACGACGCGGGCTCCTGGCTGGTCCTCAACAACGCCTTCCAGTCGCTGCTGAGCTTCCCGGCCGGCGCGACCGAGCCGCAGCCCGACGCCGCCGAGTCCTGCCAGTTCACCGGCTCCGACGCGCTCACCTACACCTGCAAGCTGCGCACCGGCCTGAAGTTCTCCAACGGGCACCCGCTGACCGCCGCGGACGTCAAGTTCTCCGTCGACCGGGTCAAGAAGATCGCCGACCCGTCCGGCCCCGGCCCGCTGCTGTCCACCATCGCCTCGGTGGAGACCTCCGGCGACCGCGACGTCACCTTCCACCTGGAGAGCCCCGACGCGGTGCTCCCGGCCAAGCTGGCCTCGGCGGCCGGCGCGATCGTCGACCACCAGGTGTTCCCGGCCGACAAGCTGCTCGGCAACGGCTCGCTGGTCGGCTCCGGCCCGTACAAGATCGACTCGGTCGAGATGAACGGCAAGGCGCCCAGCAAGATCGCGCTCAGCGCCAACCCGAACTACCAGGGCACCGCCAACCTGCTGAACAGCAAGTTCACGGTGCGCTACTTCGACAAGCCCGAGCAGCTGAAGTCCGCCCTGGACAGCGGCGAGGTCGACCTCACCGACAACAGCCTCGACCCGACCGCGGCCGCCCAGATCAAGAACGACGACCTGGCCGGCACCGGCAAGCTCCGGGTCGCCGAGGGCGCCTCCGGCGACACCCGCTACCTGGTCTTCAACACCAAGGACGAGACCGGCGGCAACCAGGCCGTCCGGCAGGCCGCCGCCCAGCTGGTCGACCGCAAGGCGCTCGCCCACGACGTGTACGCGGGCACCGTGCAGCCGCTGTACTCGGTCGTCCCGGCGGGCATCGCCGGCCACACCACCGCCTTCTTCGACAAGTACGGCGAGCCCGACCCGGCCAAGGCCAAGCGGATCCTCGCCAACGCCCACGTCGCCACCCCGGTCAAGCTCACCCTGACCTGGTCCCGGGCCCGGGCCGGCGCCGCCGAGCTGGAGTCGGTCAAGCAGCAGTTGGAGAACGGCGGCCTGTTCCAGGTCACCGTCCAGCAGGAGGCCGACTGGACCGCCTACCAGGCCGGCTGGAAGAACGGCAGCTACCAGGCGTACACCGTCGGCTGGACCCCCGACTACGCCGACGCGGACGACTACATCAGCCCGCTGGTGGTCAACGGCGGCGCCTACCACAACGGTTGGGACAACCCGCAGATCAGCGGCAAGCTGGTGCCGGACTCCATCAAGCTCACCGACCGCTCCGGCGGCGGCGCCTACGACCAGATCCAGAAGATCCTGGCCGACGCCGTCCCGATGGTCCCGCTGTTCCAGAACAAGTCCTTCTACGTGTACCAGCCCGCCATCACCGGCGTGGACTCCACCGTGGACAACACCGGCGTGTTCCGGTTCTGGGAGATCGGCCGCACCGCGAAGTAACGATCCGCCGGAGCACCGCGCGGAACCGAACGGCCCGCCGCCCCCGAGGGGGTGACGGGCCGTTCGGCGTCCTCCGCCGTCGGACTACAGCGCGCCCGGGCGCACCAGGCCGCTCTCGTACGCGTACACCGCCGCCTGCACCCGGTCGCGCAGCTGCAGCTTGGTCAGCACGTGGCCCACGTGCGTCTTCACCGTGGTCTCCGAGACGAACAGCTCGGCGGCGATCTCCGCGTTCGACAGCCCGCGCGCCACCAGCCGCAGCACCTCCACCTCGCGCTCGGTCAGCACCGTCAGCGCCTGCGGCGGCGCCTCGTCGCCGGAGGGCAGCTTGGTGGCGTACATGTCCAGCAGCCGGCGGGTCACCGACGGGGCCAGCATCGCCGCGCCGTCCGCCACCACCCGGATCGCCTGCACCAGCTCCTCGGCCGGCACGTCCTTCAGCAGGAAGCCGCTGGCGCCCGCGCGCAGCGCCTCCACCACGTACTCGTCCAGGTCGAAGGTGGTCAGCACCAGCACCTTCGCCGGGCCGTCCCGGTCCGGCCCGGCGATCCGCCGGGTCGCCTCCACGCCGTCCATCCGCGGCATCCGGATGTCCATCAGCACCACGTCCGGCTGCAGCGCGCGGACCTGGTCCAGCGCCTGCTGCCCGTCGCCCGCCTCGCCGACCACCACCAGGTCGGACTCCGCCTCCAGGATCATCCGGAAACCGGTACGCAGCAGCGGCTGGTCGTCCACCAGCAGCACACGGATCGTCACCTACGACTCCTTGCCAGGAATGGTCTCAGTAGCCAGGGGCAGCGGGTACGGCGGGGGAGTGCCGCCGAACTCCGGACAGGACGCCTGGTGGTCGCACCAGTCGCACAGCCGGTTGCGGGTCGCCGGGAAGTCCCCGGTGGCCACCGCCGCCGAGATCGCCTCCCACAGCGCCTCCAGCTTGCGCTCCACCGCGAGCAGGTCGGCCTCGTCCGGGTCGTACGTCACCACGTCCCCGCCGCCGCCCAGGTACACCAGCTGCAGGCGCTTGGGGACCACGCCCTTCCACCGCCACACCACCAGCGCGTAGAACTTCATCTGGAACATCGCCTTGCCCTCGAAGTCCCGCGAGGGCGCCCGGCCGGTCTTGTAGTCCACCAGCCGCACCTCGCCGGACGGCGCGACGTCCACCCGGTCGATGTACCCGCGCAGCAGCAGCCCCGAGGCCAGCGCGGTCTCCACGTACAGCTCCCGCTCCACCGGGTGCAGCCGGGTCGGGTCCTCCAGCCGGAACCAGCGGCGCACCAGCTTCTCGGCGTCCGCCAGCCAGTCCGCCAGCTTCTCCGGCTCGCCCGGGAACAGTTCCGCCAGCTCCGGCCGTTCCCCCAGCAACCGCTCCCACTGCGGGCCCAGCAGCCCGAGCGCCCGCTCCGGCGTGCGCTCGGCCGCCGGGTGGTCGAACAGCCGCTCCAGCACGGCGTGCACCAGCGTCCCCCGGGTCGCGGCCGCGCTCGGCGGCTCCGGCAACCGGTCGATCACCCGCAGCCGGTACAGCAGCGGGCAGGTCATGAAGTCGCCCGCCCGGGACGGCGACAGCCCGGTCGGCCGGGCGGCCGGACGCGGAGCGGGCGGGGGGTCGGTCTGCTGCATGCCACGACCCTATTGCACCGGACCGGCAGCAGGGGCGAACGGGTCGAAGAGCTGGGTATGAACAAGGGGGAGAGCGGGGCCAGCGCCGTTCCGGACCGGAGATCACGTAGCGTACGAGGCACCAGCGGACGGCGAGAGAGGAGCACGGTGAACGACACCGAGGGGCGGGCACCGGAGAGGCCGAAGCCGAAGCCCGACGACCAGCCGCGCGGCGGCATCCTGATGGGCCGTCCGTTCGGCGTGCCCGTCTACGTCACCCCGTCCTGGTTCCTGGTCGCCGCCCTGATCACCTGGATCTTCGGCAGCCGCCTCGCCGACGTCCTGCCCGACCTCGGAGCCACCCGCTACCTGCTGGCCTTCTCCTTCGCCGTCGCCTTCTACGGCTCCGTCCTGGTCCACGAACTCGCCCACACCGTCGTCGGACTGCGCTACAAGCTCGGCGTGCGCCGGATCCAGCTCCAGTTCCTCGGCGGCGTCTCCGAGATCGAGAAGGAGGCCGACCGGCCCTGGCGCGAGTTCTGGCTCGCCTTCGTCGGCCCGCTGCTCTCGCTGCTGCTCGGCGGCGCCTTCTGGCTCGGCCTGCGCGCCGTCGAACCCGCCACCGTCCCCGGCGTGCTGCTCGCCGGACTGATGGTCTCCAACCTGGTCGTCGCCGCCTTCAACCTGCTGCCCGGCCTCCCGCTGGACGGCGGCCGGATGCTGCGCGCCGTCGTCTGGGCCCTCACCGGCAACCCGATGAAGGGCACCCTGGCCGCCGTCTGGGTCGGCCGCGCCCTGGCCGTCGCCGTCGTCCTCGGCCTGCCGATCTTCAGCTCCTCCCAGGACATCGAGCGCTCCACCACCGAGGCCATGGTCGACGGCGTGCTCGCCGCCGTCCTCGGCTTCATCATCTGGCAGGGCGCCGGCAACTCGCTGCGCAACGCCCGCCTCAAGGAGGTGCTGCCCCGGCTCAAGGTCCGCGAACTGGCCCGCCGCAGCATCGACGTCCCCGCCGACACCCCGCTCGGCGAAGCCATGCGCCGGGCCCGCGAGGCGCACGCCGGGGCGATCGTGGTGGTCGACGGCCGCGGCGAGCCGATCGCCGTGGTCAAGGAGTCCGCGGTCAGCGCCGTCCCCGAGCACCGCCGCCCCTGGATCGCCGTCACCGCCGTCTCCCGGGACCTCGAACCCGGCCTCACCGTCCCCGTCGACCTGGCCGGCGAGCAGATCCTCGACACCCTGCGCCGCGCCCCCGCCACCGAGTACCTGGTGGTCCGCCCGGACGGCACGGTCTACGGCGTGCTCTCCCTCACCGACCTCGAACGCCGGCTCACCGCGGCCCTGCTCGGCCGGGCCGCCGGAGCGGACTGATCATGTGGTCGGGGGCAGCCCTCCGGCTCCCGTAGGATGGCCCCCATGTCCGAACCGACCGGTGCCGCCCGCCGACGCGGGCCCTTCAAGGTCGGGGACCAGGTCCAGCTGACCGACCCCAAGGGCCGCCACTACACGTTCACGCTCCAGGCCGGGAACCAGTTCCACACCCACAAGGGTATGTTCCCGCACGACGAGCTGATCGGCGCTCCCGAGGGCACGGTCGTCCGCACGACGGGCAACGTCCCGTACCTCGCGCTGCGCCCCCTGCTCCCCGACTACGTCCTGTCCATGCCGCGCGGCGCGGCCGTGATCTACCCCAAGGACGCGGGGCAGATCCTGGCCATGGCCGACATCTTCGCCGGCGCGCGGGTGGTCGAGGCGGGCGTCGGCTCCGGCGCCCTCTCCACCTACCTGCTGCGCGCCGTCGGCGACACCGGCTCGCTCGCCTCCTACGAGCGCCGGCAGGACTTCGCCGACATCGCCAAGGGCAACGTCGAGCGCTACTTCGGCGGCCCGCACCCGGCCTGGAAGCTCACCGTCGGCGACCTCCAGGACAACCTGGTCGAGACCGACGTCGACCGCGTCATCCTCGACATGCTCGCCCCCTGGGAGTGCCTGGACGTCGCCTCCAAGGCGCTCGTCCCCGGCGGCCTGATCTGCTGCTACGTGGCCACCACCACCCAGATGTCGCGCACCGTCGAGGCGCTGCGCGAGCACGGCACCTTCACCGAGCCGCAGGCCTGGGAGACCATGGTCCGCACCTGGCACCTGGAGGGCCTGGCCGTCCGCCCGGACCACCGGATGATCGGCCACACCGGCTTCCTGCTCACCGCCCGCCGCCTCGCCGACGGCGTCGAGCCCCCGCTGCGCCGCCGCCGCCCCGCCAAGGGCTCCTACGGCGAGGACTACGAGACCGGCCCGGAGAGCGAACTGACGCTCGCCGAGCGCGCCGCGATCCGCAAGGCGCAGCGCGAGGCCGCCTCGCACGACGCGCGGGAACTCCCGCAGTAGCACCGGGCACCGGAGGATCGCGGCGGACGGCCGGACCACGGCCGGCGCCGCGATCCTTGCGTTCGGGGCCTCCCGCCCCGCGCCCTGACGCGGGCCCTCGCGGGCCGGTGTGGAAGGATGCGCGGACCGGAAAGGGGAGTCTCGTGGTGACGGAGCGTCGGATACCCGGGCACGCGCGCTCGGGGTTGAAGCACTGGGTGCTGGTCGCGGCGGGCTGCGCCGCGGTGGTGGGCGGGGCGCTGGGGGCGACCTCGGCGACCGGGGCGGTGACGGCCGGTCAGCCGGCCGGCGACCCGGTCGCGGCGCCGGCCCCCGAACCGGCCCCGGAGGCGGACCTGAGCAAGGTGCAGCTGCCGCTGGAGTGCGGGCCGTTCCCGGTCGCGGTGAGCCTGAAGACCTCCGCGGTGCTGGACGGCAAGCCGCTGACCGTCGCCGCCGCGCACTGCCAGGCCGACATGGGCACCCCGCCGGACGGCGTGTTCCTGGTCGGCGCGGACGGCGCGCCGGTCGCCCTGCTGCCGGACAGCGAGGGCCTGACCGTCACCGAACTGGCGATCCGCAGCGACGGCTCCATCCGGGGCCGGGCCCGCGGCTACTCCTCGCCGGACGTGCCGCGCTTCTCGCCCGACCTGGAGGTCGAGCTGTCCTGGAAGCGCTCCGGCGGGGCGTGGACGAAGACCGAGACCAAGAGCTCCGTCCAGGGCGCCTGACGGCCCCTCAGCGGCCGCCCCGGCGCTACTCGGCGTCCGGCCCGTAGACCTCGACGCCGTCCGCCGCGCGGCGGACGTGGATGCAGTCGCCGGGGCAGTCCTTGACCGAGTCCACCACGTCCTGAAGGAGCGTCAGCGGCACCGGCACGCTCTGGCCCGGCTGCTGGCGCAGTTCGTCGTCCTCGCCCTTCACATAGGCCAGTCCGTCGATGTCGAGCTCGAAGACCTCGGGCGCGTACTGCGCGCAGATGCCGTCGCCGGTGCACAGATCCTGGTCGATCCAGACTTCGAGTGCCTCGCCCGTGCCCGCCATTGCCCCTGCCGTTTCTGCGCTCGTCGCCCCGCATTCGGGGACATTCCTGTCACGATACATCCGCGCTGCTTTGAACCGTTGAGCGGTGGGCATCTCCTCTGCAGAGGGGAAGCGAGCGGGGCGGACATCGGACACGCCCGATCCATCTTTCTGATCTAGGGGTTTACATGACCCTGGTGCCAGGTAGGTTTGGGTCGTCCAGCTCCCCCAGGAGGAGGTGAGGACCGTGGCAGCCCACGATGACGACTACGACCGCAGCGCCGGCAGGCCCGCACGGGGGTCCGACGAGGCCGCACAGGTCTCGTACCTCGAGCAGGAGATCGCCGTCCTGCGGCGCAGGCTCGCCGATTCTCCGCGCAGCTCAAGGGTTCTTGAGGAGCGGATCGTCGAGCTCCAGACCAGCTTGGCCGGCGTGACCGCCCAGAACGAGCGGCTCGTCTCCACGCTCCGCGAGGCCCGCGACCAGATCGTGGCCCTCAAGGAGGAGGTCGACCGGCTCGCCCAGCCGCCGGCCGGATTCGGCACCTTCCTCGAGAAGAACGAGGACGGCACCGCCGACATCTTCACCGGCGGCCGCAAGCTCCGGGTCAACGTCAGCCCCAGCGTCGAGCTGGACGAGCTGCGCCGCGGCCAGGAGGTGATGCTCAACGAGGCGCTGAACGTCGTCGAGGCGATGGCGTTCGAGCGGATCGGCGAGATCGTCACGCTCAAGGAGGTGCTGGAGGGCGGCGACCGCGCGCTGGTCGTCGGCCACACCGACGAGGAGCGGGTGGTCCGGCTCGCCGAACCGCTGCACGGCGTCACGATCAGGGCGGGCGACGCGCTGCTGCTGGAGCCCCGCTCCGGCTACGTGTACGAGGTGGTGCCGAAGGCCGAGGTCGAGGAGCTGGTCCTCGAGGAGGTCCCGGACATCGACTACCGGCAGATCGGCGGCCTGGCCGGCCAGATCGAGCAGATCCGGGACGCGGTCGAGCTCCCGTACCTGCACGCGGACCTGTTCAAGGAGTACGAGCTCCGGCCGCCCAAGGGCGTCCTGCTCTACGGCCCGCCCGGCTGCGGCAAGACGCTGATCGCCAAGGCGGTGGCCAACTCGCTGGCCAAGAAGGTCGCCGAGGTGACCGGCCGGCCGCAGGGCAAGAGCTACTTCCTGAACATCAAGGGCCCCGAGCTGCTCAACAAGTACGTCGGCGAGACCGAGCGGCAGATCCGCCTGGTCTTCCAGCGGGCCCGGGAGAAGGCGAGCGAGGGCACGCCCGTCATCGTCTTCTTCGACGAGATGGAGTCGCTGTTCCGCACCCGCGGCTCCGGCGTCAGCTCGGACGTGGAGAACACCATCGTCCCGCAGCTGCTCGCCGAGATCGACGGCGTGGAGGGCCTGGAGAACGTCATCGTCATCGGCGCCTCCAACCGCGAGGACATGATCGACCCGGCGATCCTGCGGCCCGGCCGCCTGGACGTCAAGATCAAGATCGAGCGGCCGGACGCCGAGGCGGCCAAGGACATCTTCTCCAAGTACCTCAGGGACACCCTGCCGTTCCACCCGGACGACCTCAAGGAGCACGACGGCTCGGTCTCGGTCACCGTCGCCGCCATGATCCAGTCGGTGGTCGAGCGGATGTACTCGGAGACCGAGGAGAACCGCTTCCTGGAGGTCACCTACGCCAACGGTGACAAGGAAGTCCTGTACTTCAAGGACTTCAACTCCGGCGCGATGATCCAGAACATCGTCGACCGGGCGAAGAAGATGGCCATCAAGGACTACCTCGACCACGGCCAGCGGGGCCTGCGCGTCTCCCACCTGCTCGCCGCCTGCGTGGACGAGTTCAAGGAGAACGAGGACCTGCCCAACACCACCAACCCGGACGACTGGGCCCGCATCTCCGGCAAGAAGGGCGAGCGGATCGTCTTCATCCGCACCCTCGTCACCGGCAAGCAGGGCGCCGAGTCCGGCCGCTCCATCGACACCGTCGCCAACACCGGGCAGTACCTGTAGCACGCGCACCATCCCGTCCGGCTGCGGCGCTCGGCAGGGCACCGCAGCCGGACGGCGCGTCTGCACCGGCAGTACCGAGCAGCACCCAGCAGTACCCACAGGTCAGGAGGGCCGCATGACCGTACGGCGCGTGATGGGGATCGAGACCGAGTACGGCATCTCCGTGCCCGGCCACCCGAACGCCAACGCCATGCTCACCTCGTCCCAGATCGTCAACGCGTACGCCGCGGCGATGCACCGGGCGCGCCGCGCCCGCTGGGACTTCGAGGAGGAGAATCCGCTGCGCGACGCCCGGGGCTTCGACCTGGCCCGGGACGTGGCGGACGCCAGCCAGCTCACCGACGAGGACATCGGCCTGGCCAACGTCATCCTCACCAACGGCGCCCGGTTCTACGTCGACCACGCGCACCCCGAGTACTCCTCGCCCGAGGTCACCAACCCGCGCGACGCGGTGCTCTGGGACAAGGCCGGCGAGCGGATCATGGCGGAGGCGGCCGAGCGCGCCCTGGAACTGCCCAACGGGCAGCGGATCCTGCTCTACAAGAACAACACCGACAACAAGGGCGCCTCCTACGGCACCCACGAGAACTACCTGATGCGGCGGGCCACCCCGTTCGCCGACATCGTCCGCCACCTCACCCCGTTCTTCGTCTCCCGCCAGGTGGTGTGCGGGGCCGGCCGGGTGGGCATCGGGCAGGAGGGCGGCGGGCACGGCTTCCAGATCAGCCAGCGCGCCGACTACTTCGAGGTCGAGGTCGGCCTGGAGACCACCCTCAAGCGCCCCATCATCAACACCCGGGACGAGCCGCACGCCGACGCCGAGAAGTACCGCCGGCTGCACGTCATCATCGGCGACGCCAACCTCTCCGAGATCTCCACCTACCTCAAGCTCGGCACCACCGCGCTGGTCCTGTCGATGATCGAGGACGGCTTCATCGCCGTCGACCTCGCCGTCGACCAGCCGGTGCGCACCCTGCACCGGGTCTCCCACGACCCCGACCTCAAGCAGCTGGTCCAGCTGCGCAGCGGCCGCAAGCTGACCGCCGTCCAGCTCCAGCTGGAGTACTGCGAGCTGGCCCGCAAGTACGTCGAGGACCGCTACGGGCAGGACGCCGACGACCAGACCATGGACGTGCTGGCCCGCTGGGAGGACGTGCTGGGCCGGCTGGAGCGGGACCCGATGAGCCTGTCCCGGCAGCTCGACTGGATCGCCAAGAAGGAGATCCTGGAGGGCTACCGGCAGCGCGACGCCCTGCAGTGGGACAGCCCCCGGCTCCAGCTGGTCGACCTCCAGTACAGCGACGTGCGGGCCGACAAGGGCCTGTACAACCGGCTGGAGGCCCGCGGGCGGTTCGAGCGGCTGTTCACCGAGGAGGACGTCCGCCGGGCCGTCACCCAGCCCCCCGACGACACCCGGGCCTACTTCCGCGGCCGCTGCCTGGAGCAGTACGCCGACCACGTGGCCGCGGCCTCCTGGGACTCCGTCATCTTCGACCTGCCCGGCCACGACAGCCTCCAGCGCGTCCCGACCATGGAGCCGCTGCGCGGCACCCGGGCGCACGTGAAGGACCTGCTGGACCGGTGCCGCACCGCCGAGGACCTGGTGCGCGTCCTCTCCGGCGGGTAACTTTTCGATCACCGAGGGTGAACGTTTCCCGGACGGGGAATCATTCCGGTGAGCAGCCAGCGTTGAACGAGAACACCGAACGAGCGGGGTGAGGGAAATGGCGGAGAAGGACACCGGCGGCGGCCAGCAGCGGGCCAACCGCTCCTCCGAGGAGGTCGAGGAGCAGGCCGCGGAAACGCAGGCTTCGGACGAGCTCAAGGAGCGCCAGGAAAAGCTCAGCGACGACGTCGACTCGGTACTCGACGAAATCGACGAGGTACTGGAATCCAACGCCGAGGATTTCGTGCGCGGATTCGTGCAGAAGGGCGGTGAGTGAGAGGGGAAACCCCCTCCGCCACCGAAAAGAGCACCACGAGCGCCGCAGGTGTGCCCTGAGCGCGCCTGCGGCCTCGTGTTCCCGCAAGCTCCTGCGCGCAGCGCGTGGAACCGGCCCCGGAAGCGGGTAGGGTCCGGGGCACCAAGCAACTTTCGATCTTCGATCCGGAAGGACACGTGTGGAAGCCAACCTCAGTGGCACCGGGCGTCTGCCGGCCGCCTTCCTCACCCCCGGCTCCTCCTCGTTCCTCGACTTCCTCGACAGCCACGCGCCCCAGCTGCTCCCCGGCCGGCGCCCCCTCCCGGAGGGGATGACGGTCGAGGCGCCGCACGGCACCACCATCGTCTCCGCGGTCTTCGACGGCGGCGTGGTGCTGGCCGGCGACCGCCGCGCCACGATGGGCAACGTCATCGCCCAGCGGGACATCGAGAAGGTCTTCCCGGCGGACGAGTACAGCGCCGTCGGCATCGCCGGCACGGCCGGCCTGGCGGTCGAGATGGTCCGGCTGTTCCAGCTGGAGCTGGAGCACTACGAGAAGATCGAGGGCGCCGTGCTCTCCTTCGAGGGCAAGGCCAACCGGCTCACCACGATGATCCGCTCCAACCTGGCGATGGCCATGCAGGGCCTCGCGGTCGTCCCGGTCTTCGCCGGCTACGACCTCGACCTCGGCCGGGGCCGGATCTTCACCTACGACGTCACCGGCGGCCGCTCCGAGGAGCGGGCCGGCTTCGCCGCCACCGGCTCGGGCTCGGTGTTCGCCCGCGGCTCGATGAAGAAGCTCTACCGGGACGGCCTCACCGGCGAGCAGGCCGCCACCCTCGCCGTCCAGGCGCTGTACGACGCCGCCGACGACGACTCCGCGACCGGCGGCCCCGACCTGGCCCGCAAGATCTTCCCGATCGTCACGCTGATCACCGAGGACGGCTTCCGCCGGCTCACCGAGGAAGAGGTCGCCGAGATCGCGGTCTCCATCACCGACCAGCGCCGCGAGCACCCCAACGGGCCGCAGGCCCCGCTCCTCTGAGTCCGCCCCACATCACTGAAGGGAGACCGGCGGTGTCGACGCCGTTCTACGTCTCGCCCCAGCAGGCCATGGCGGACCGCGCGGAGTACGCCCGCAAGGGCATCGCCCGCGGCCGCAGCGTGGTCGTGCTCACCTACGCCGACGGCATCGTGTTCGTCGCGGAGAACACCTCCCGGGCCCTGCACAAGGTCTCCGAGATCTACGACAAGATCGCCTTCGCCGCGGTCGGCCGCTACAACGAGTTCGAGAACCTGCGGATCGGCGGCGTCCGCTACGCCGACCTGCGCGGCTACTCCTACGACCGGGCCGACGTCACCGCCCGCGGCCTGGCCAACGTCTACGCCCAGACCCTGGGCACCATCTTCTCCTCGGTCGGGGAGAAGCCCTACGAGGTCGAGCTGATCGTCGCCGAGGTCGGCCGGAGCGACGCCGACGACCAGATCTACCGGCTCACCCCCGACGGCTCGGTGGTGGACGAGAAGAACGCCGTGGTGGTCGGCGGCAACGCCGACTCCATCGGCAGCTACCTCGGCCAGCGCCACCGGGCCGGGCTGAGCCTGGCCGAGGCGCTCAAGCTGGCGGTGGACGGCCTGGCCCGCGACCCCAACGGCGGCAGCCCCCGCACCATGACGCCGGAGCAGCTGGAGGTCGCCGTCCTGGACCGCAAGCGCCCCCAGCAGCGGAAGTTCAAGCGCATCCTGGGCGGCCAGCTGGCCCGGCTGCTCAGCGGCGACGAGTCGGCCGCCGCCGAGGACGGCAACGACGAGGGCGCCGACACCGAATGACCGAACCGGGCGGCCCGCTGCCGGCAGCGGGCCGCCCGACGGTCCACCGACCGCCACCGAGGGGTTCCACCGAGCTTCGAACAGAGAAGAGTCGCACATGGACCGTCGAATTTTCGGGATCGAGAACGAGTACGGCGTCACCTGCACCTTCCGCGGCCAGCGCCGGCTGTCGCCGGACGAGGTGGCCCGCTACCTCTTCCGCCGGGTCGTCTCCTGGGGCCGCAGCAGCAACGTCTTCCTGAAGAACGGCGCCCGGCTCTACCTCGACGTCGGCTCCCACCCCGAGTACGCGACCCCCGAGTGCGACGACGTCACCGAGCTGGTCACCCACGACAAGTCCGGCGAGCGGATCCTCGAGGGGCTGCTGGTGGACGCCGAGCGGCGGCTGCACGAGGAGGGCATCGCCGGCGACGTCTACCTGTTCAAGAACAACACCGACTCGGCCGGGAACTCCTACGGCTGCCACGAGAACTACCTGGTGGCCCGGCACGGCGAGTTCTCCCGGCTGGCGGACGTGTTGATCCCGTTCCTGGTCACCCGGCAGCTGATCTGCGGCGCCGGCAAGGTGCTGCAGACCCCGCGCGGCGCGGTCTACTGCGTCAGCCAGCGCGCCGAGCACATCTGGGAGGGCGTCAGCTCCGCGACCACCCGCTCCCGGCCGATCATCAACACCCGGGACGAGCCGCACGCCGACGCCGAGCGCTACCGGCGGCTGCACGTCATCGTCGGCGACTCCAACATGTCGGAGACCACCACGTTGCTCAAGGTCGGCGCCACCGACCTGGTGCTGCGGCTGATCGAGGCCGGCGTGGTGATGCGCGACCTGACGCTGGAGAACCCGATCCGGGCGATCCGCGAGGTCAGCCACGACCTGACCGGCACCCACCAGGTCCGGCTCGCCAACGGCCGGGAGGCCTCCGCCCTGGAGATCCAGGAGGAGTACTACACCAAGGCGCTGGAGTTCGCCGACCGCAAGGGCCTCAACGAGGGCACCGTGGCCCGGGTGCTGGACCTGTGGGGCCGCACCCTGGAGGCGGTGCGCAGCGAGGACCTGGCCAAGGTCGGCACCGAGATCGACTGGATCATGAAGTACCAGCTGATCGAGAAGTACCGGGCCAAGCACCAGATGACCATGTCCAACCCGCGGGTCGCCCAGATCGACCTCGCCTACCACGACATCCACCGCCGCCGCGGCCTGTTCTACCTGCTGCAGAAGAACGGCCAGGCCCAGCGGGTCACCACCGACCTGCTGACCTTCCAGGGAAAGTCGGTGCCCCCGCAGACCACCCGGGCCCGGCTGCGCGGCGACTTCATCCGCCGCGCCCAGGAGCAGCGCCGCGACTTCACCGTCGACTGGGTGCACCTCAAGCTGAACGACCAGGCGCAGCGCACCGTGCTGTGCAAGGACCCGTTCCGCTCGGTGGACGAGCGGGTGGAGAAGCTGATCGCCGGGATGTGACCGGGACGGCCCGCTGACGGTCCGTCGGGGGCGCGCCGAGCGCCTCCGACGGACCGGACGAATCGGGTCATAGGCTGACGCCATGCGTCGAACCGCCTGCCTGCTCACCGTTCCCCTGACCGTCGCGCTGCTCGCCGGGTGCAGCAGTTCGGGCGGCTCCGGCAAGTCCGCCGCGACGGCGCCGGCGGCCTCCTCGGCGTCCGCGGCCCAGGTGCCGAGCCCGGTGGCGTCCGCCTCGCCGATGCCGGAGGTCTCCGGCGAGTTCGGCTCGAAGGCGACCAT
The DNA here is from genome assembly GCF_000721345.1 of Kitasatospora sp. NRRL B-11411. NCBI lineage: Bacteria > Bacillati > Actinomycetota > Actinomycetes > Kitasatosporales > Streptomycetaceae > Kitasatospora > Kitasatospora sp. NRRL B-11411. The sequence goes on from NZ_JOGH01000008.1 coordinate 97,262, forward strand.
CACGCTGCCCGCCGGGCAGCAGCCGTCCGGGCAGTTCGTGGTGAGCACCGTGAGCGAGGGCTCCGGGGCGGTGGTCAACAAGAACGACTGGGTGACCGTCAACTACACGGTCAAGGACTGGACCAGCGGCAAGGACCTGTCCAGCTCCTACGACTCCGGCGGCAAGCCGCAGCTCTACCAGCCGGGCAGCGGGCAGCTGGTGCCCGCCTTCGACCAGAGCGTGGTGGGGAAGAAGACCGGCAGCCGGGTGCTGGTGGTGGCCCCGCCGGCCGCCGGGTTCGGCAGCCAGGGCTCCAGCGCGCTGGGCGTCGGCAAGGACGACACCGTGGTGTTCGTGCTGGACGTGATGAGCGCGGTGCCGCAGGACACCACCATCCCCGGCGACCTCACCCAGCCGCCCGCAGGCGCCCCGCAGGTCAAGGACAACGGCAAGGCCGCGCCGACCATCACCGTCCCCTCCGGCCAGCAGCCGCCCACCGACCTGCAGCAGTACGTGCTGGTCAAGGGCACCGGCCCGGAGGTGAAGAGCGGGCAGACCCTGGTGGTCCAGTACACCGGCGTGACCTGGGCGGACGGCAAGCAGTTCGACTCCTCGTGGAACCACGGCGGCGCGCAGGCCCTGCAGGTCGGCACCGGCAGCCTGATCAAGGGCTGGGACCAGGGACTGGTCGGCAAGAACGTCGGCAGCCGGGTGCTGCTGGTCGTCCCGCCGTCGCTGGGCTACGGCGACCAGGCCAGCGGGGCGATCCCGGCGAACTCCACGCTGGTGTTCGTGATCGACATCCTGGAAGCCGTCTGAGAACCGCCTGACAGCCCGGCCAGGGCCGGGCTGACCCGCTCTCATGCCGACCTGACATACTGCTGCCCCGCACCAGTGGTACACGCGTCGTCGGGCGAGTCGAATGGGGAGTCATGTCTGAGAAAGCGTCGAGCCCGGGCGAGGCCGACAACACCGGGAACAAGCCTTCGGTGGACCGCGAGTCGATCGTCGTCCCCGCCGAGATGCTGACCCAGGCGGGCTGGGCCCCGCCCACCGCCCCCGCCGGTCCCGATGCCAGGACCGAGCAGGCACCGCAGGTCTTCGCGTCCAACCAGCGCAAGGCGCCGCTCTCCGAGGCGGGTTACGACGAGGACCCGGGCGGGGCGGGCCGGCTCGGGGTGATCCTGGGCTCGGTCCTGGCGGTGCTGCTGGTCGCGTCCGCGGTGACGATGTACTACGTCAACAAGGACGACGGCAAGCCGACCGCGAAGGCGGACTCGGCCTCGGCCAGCCCCAGCGCCTCGGCCCCGAGCCAGGAGCCGGTGCCGCCGATCAAGGACAGCGCCAAGGTGCTGCCGACGGTCGCCGGGGACTTCGGCTCCAAGGCGACCATCACGCTGCCCAAGGACGCCCCGGACGGGACGTTCGTGGTCAAGGAGCTGTCCGCGGGCAGCGGCGCGAAGGTCGAGAAGGGCAACTGGGTCTCCGTCGACTACACGGCGATGGACTGGCAGACCGGCAAGGAGATCCCCGGCTCGTACGGGGAGCAGAACGGCAAGCCGCAGCTCTACCAGGCCGGCGGCGGGTCGCTGATCCCCGCGCTGGACAACGCCGTCGAGGGCCACAAGGCCGGCAGCCGGCTGATGGTGGTCGCCCCGCCCGGGGCCGCGTTCGGCGCGCAGGGCAACACCCAGCTGGGCATCGCCGGCACCGACAGCCTGGTCTTCGTGCTGGACATCCGGCAGGCCACCGCTCCCAACGCGGTGCTCTCCGGTGACGTGACCGCGCCGCCCGCGGACTTCCCGCAGGTCAAGGACAACGGCACCAAGCCCGCCGAGATCACCCCGGTCAAGGGCGCGGCCGACCCGACCGAGCTGAAGAGCCACGTGCTGATCCAGGGCAAGGGCCGCAAGATCGAGTCCGGCGAGAAGGTGCTGGTCCAGTACACCGGCGCGCTGTACAAGGACGGCAAGAAGTTCGACTCCTCGCTCGACCGCGGGCAGGCGTTCACCTTCACCACCGGCGCCGGCAGCGTCATCGAGGGCTGGGACAAGGGCATCGTCGGCCAGAACATCGGCAGCCGGGTCGAACTGGTCATCCCCGCCTCGATGGGCTACAAGGACCAGGCCAGCGAGAGCATCCCGGCCAACTCCACCCTGGTGTTCGTGGTCGACATCCTGGACGCCGGGGTCGGCGGCGGCGAGGGCTGACGCACCCCGGGTGCGCCTAGGATGAGTCCCGTTCACGCAACCGAACGAGAAGAGCAATCGTGAGCCTGACCAAGCCGGAGATCGACTTCCCGGGCGGCGACGCCCCGACCGAGCTCCAGATCCGCGACATCGTGGTCGGCGACGGCGCCGAGGCCAAGGCCGGGGCGACCGTCGAGGTCCACTACGTCGGTGTCACCTTCGCCTCCGGCGAGGAGTTCGACGCCTCCTGGAACCGCGGCCAGACCTTCCGCTTCCCGCTGGGCGGCGGCCGGGTCATCAAGGGCTGGGACCAGGGCGTCGAGGGCATGCGCGTCGGCGGCCGCCGCGAGCTGGTCATCCCGCCGCACCTGGCCTACGGCAACCAGTCGCCGAGCCCGCTCATCCCGGCCGGCTCCACCCTGATCTTCGTGGTGGACCTGCTGGGCGTCTGACCTCGGACGCACCCGCGCACCCCCGGTTCCGCCAGGAGCCGGGGGTGCGGCTTTCTCTGAACGTGCCCGTACCGGTACGGTCAGGCAGGTCACCCCCGATCGGAGGAAGGGTCACCGATGGCGATCGCCAAGGCAGAGCGGCTGATGAACCTCGCCCTGTGCCTGATGAACACCCGGCGTCCGCTCTCCAAGAAAGAGCTGCGCGAATCCGTCGAGGCGTACCGGGAGGCCTGGCAGCAGGGCTCCGAGGACGCCTTCAACCGGATGTTCGAGCGCGACAAGGACGACCTGCGGGAACTCGGCCTGATCATCGACGTGGACGAGAACGCGCTCGACGGCGAGGTCGGCTACCTCGCCCGCCGCGACCGCAACCGCCTCCCGGAGATCGCGCTGGACGCGGAGGAGGCCGCCGCGCTGGCGCTGGCCGCCCGGGTCTGGCAGCAGGCCAAGATGTCCGGCGCCGCCAGCGGCGCGCTGCAGAAGCTGCGCGCGGCCGGCGTCCCGTTCGCCGAGGAGCGCGAGCACGGCGCGCTGGAGCCGCGGATCCCCGGCCGGGAGGCCGCGTTCGAGCCGCTGCTCACCGCGGCCCGGGACCGCCGCCCGGTCACCTTCGACTACCGCAAGGCCGGCGCCGCCACCGCCGGGCCGCGCTCGGTCGAGCCCTGGGCGCTGGAGTGCTGGCGCGGCCACTGGTACCTGGCCGGCTACGACCGCGACCGCGGCTCGGCCCGGGTGTTCCGGCTCTCCCGGATCACCGGCAAGGTCCGCTCCCGGGCCGGCGCGTTCACCGGCGAGGTGCCCGAGCACGTGGACGTCCGGGCCGTGGTGGCCCGGTTCGCCGGCGAGGGCGCCACCGCGGTCGCCACCGTCAAGGTGCGCTCCGGCGCCGCCTACCCGGTGCGCCAGCGCGCCCTGGAGACCCGGCCGGTGGACGCCGACTGGGACGAGCTGGACATCCCGTACGGCAACGGCCTGGGCGCCGACCTGGCCGAGTACGGCCCCGACGTCATCGTGATCGGCCCCGAGGACCTGCGGGCCGACGTCATCGACCGGCTGCGCGCCGTCGCCGGCCTCGCGGAGGTTTCCCAGTGAGCAATGCGATCGACCAGACGCGCCGGATGCTGTCGCTGGTCACCTACCTGCGCGAGCGGCCCGGGGCCGAAGTGGCCGAGGTGGCACGGGCGTTCGGGATCACCGAGCGGGAACTGATCGGCGACCTCAACGTGCTGCCGATGTGCGGCACCTCCTTCCGCGGCGGCGACCTGCTCGACATCGACACCGACGGCGAGCGGATCTGGTGGCACAACGTGGACGACGTCGCCCAGCCGCTGCGGCTGGCCGCCGACGAGGCCACCGCGCTGCTGGTCGCCGCCCGCGCGGTGGCCGGGCTGCCCGGGCTGCGCGAGCGCGACCGGCAGGCGCTCACCCGAGCCGTCGCCAAGATCGAGGACGCGGCCGGCGAGAGCGCCGAGTCCGCGGCCCGGGTCGGCGTCACCTTCGAGGCCGAGGGCACCGTCTTCGCCGACATCGACCGCGCGCTCAGCGAGGGCCGCCTGATCTGGCTGCGCTACTGGTCGCACGGCCGCGGCGAGCTGACCGAGCGCGAGGTCGACCCGATCCGGCTGGTCACCGAGGGCCACACCTACCTGGAGGGCTGGTGCCGCACCTCCGAGGACCGGCGCACCTTCCGGCTCGACCGGATCGCCGAGATCAAGGTGCTCGACGAGCCCGCCAACCCGCCCCGGCTGCAGCCCCGCGACCTGTCCGCCGGGCTGGTCGCCCCCACCGCCGACGACCCCGAGGTGGTGGTCGAGGTCGGCCCCGGCGGCCGCTGGGTCGCCGAGTACTACACCCACGACAGCGCCGAGGAACTCCCCGACGGCGGCCTGCGGATCACCCTGCGCTCCGCGGAGCCGTCCGGCCTGCGCACCCTGGCCCTGCGGCTGGGCCGGGACGGCCGGATCACCGCCCCCGCCCAGCTCGCCGAGCAGGCCCGCACCGCCGCGCTGGCCGCGCTGGAGCACTACCGGGACGGACAGGTCTGAACCACGTGGCCGACGGCACCAGATTCAAGGTGTACTGCTCGCAGTGCCGGGAGAAGGTCGAACTCCCGGCCCCCGAGTTCCGGTTGGCGCTCGGCGCCAGCAAGGAGCGCACCTTCTACAGCTTCACCTGCCCGGCCTGCGGAGCGGTCGTCCGCAAGATCGCCGGGGAGAAGATCGTCGCCGCGCTCACCGAGGCCGGCGTGCACACCATGCGGCTGCTGCCGGTGGACGGATAGGAAGGCCCGCACGTGAACTGGACCCTGGTCGGGGCCGTCCTGCTCTCCACCGCGGGCCTGCTGGTGCTCGGCGTGCTCGCGCTGCGGCTGTGGCTGGACGTCCGGGCGCTGGCCCGCGAGGTGGACGGCGCGGTCGGCGCGCTGCAGCGGGCGGGCGAGGGCGGCTGAGGGCGGGGGAGGACCGGTATCCGATCGTTGGGTACCGGGTTCCCGCGGCGACACTCCGAGCGGCTACCATCGCCCGCAGAGGGGGAGCCCTGCCTCCCGGACCTCCCGGACCTCCCGGACAAGGAAGGCGGTGCTCCGGAGATGCGTCTCCTTTCGCCCGGCTCGTTGCTGCTGATCACGGTGTTCGCGGTGCTGCTGTTCGGCGGCAAGCGGCTGCCGGACGCGGCGCGGGCGCTGGGCCGGTCGCTGCGGATCCTCAAGAGCGAGGGCAAGGCGCTGCGCCGGGAGTTCGACTCCGGCCGGCAGGCGCCGGCTGCCCCCGCCCCGGCCGCGCGGCCCGCCGCCGAACCGGACCGGGTGGTCAAGGCCGCCCCGGGCGCGTCCCGCACCGACCGGGGTGCCTGAACACTCACGTCGGGCTCCCGCACCACTCCGACTACGACGAGCGCACGATTCGAGGACCGGGTTGAGCAAGACGACCAAAGAGGCCAAGGACCCTGAGGGGCGGATGGCGCTCGCCGACCATCTCCGCGAACTGCGCAACCGGCTGGTCAAGTCGCTGCTGGCGATCATCGTCTTCACGATCGTCGCGGCGCTCTACCACAAGGCCCTGCTGGACTTCCTGATCAAGCCGCTGCCCGCCTGCCACCCGGACGGCACGCTGCCGGAGGGGCTGAAGCACTGCGCGCAGATCTCCAACATCGGCCTGACCACCCCGTTCACCGTGATGCTGAAGGTCAGCCTCACGGCCGGTGCGGTGGCCGCCACCCCGGTCTGGCTGTACCAGCTGTGGAAGTTCGTCTCGCCGGGCCTGCACCAGCACGAGAAGCGCTACTCGGTGACGTTCCTGCTGCTCGGCACCCCGCTGTTCCTGGCCGGCGCGGTGCTCGCGTACGTGGTGATGCCGCTGACCGCGGAGATGCTGATCAGCTTCACCGCGGACGGCGTCACCTCGATCGTGCCGGTGGAGACCTACCTGGACCTGATCACCCGCATGGTGCTGGTGTTCGGCGCGGGCTTCGAACTGCCGCTGTTCCTGGTGATGCTGAACCTGGTCGGGGTGCTCAGCGGCAAGCGGCTGCTCGGCTGGTGGCGCGCGATGGTCATGGGCATCACGGTGTTCGCGGCCTTCGCCACCCCGTCCACCGACCCGCTGTCGATGCTGGCGCTGGCCGCGCCGATCTGGGCGCTGTACTTCCTGGCCGCGGGTTTCGCGCTGCTCAACGACAAGCGCAAGGCCGCCCGCAACCCCGACGCCGGGCTGAGCGACGAGGAGGCCTCGCACGTCGACCTGACGGTCGAGGACGTGGCGGACGCCGAGTCGGTCGGCGGGGTCGAGGCGGTGGAGGCCCCGGCGCCGGTCCCGGCCGCGCGCCGCGACCAGATCGACGACGACATCACCTGATGAGCTGACTGCCCGTCGAGGCGGTGGACGGCCCCGGACCCCTGCGGTCCGGGGCCGTCCGGCGTTTCCGGGGGCGGCCGGGCTTCCGGGTGGGGGGTGATCGGCGCTGGTGGGGGGCTTGCCCGGGGTTCGAGCCATGTGACATATTACTGAGGTGCTCAAGCGAAACCCCTACGACGTCGTGGTGGTCGGGGCCGGCGTGGTCGGCGCCGCCTGCGCCTACTACGCCGCCCGGTCCGGCCTGGCGGTCGCCGTGGTGGACCGCGGGCCGGTGGCCGGCGGGACCACCGGCGCCGGCGAGGGCAACCTGCTGGTCTCCGACAAGGAACCCGGCCCGGAACTCGACCTCGCCCTGCTCTCCACCGGCCTGTGGCGCGAACTCGCCGCCGAACTCGGCGACCGCGTCGAGTACGAGCCCAAGGGCGGCCTGGTGGTCGCCACCGCCCCCGCCGGACTCGACCTGCTGCACGGCTTCGCCGCCGCCCAGCGCGCCGCCGGCGTCGAGGCCGTCCCGGTCGCCGCCGGCGAACTGCGCGACCTCGAACCGCACCTGGCCGAGGACCTGCCCGGCGGCTACCTGTACCCGCAGGACGCCCAGGTGCAGCCCGCCCTGGCCGCCGCCCACCTGCTGCGCGCCTCCGGCGCCGACCGCTACCTCGGCGAGGCCGTCACCGGACTGCTGCGCGGCCCCGGCGGCGCCGTCACCGGCGTGGTCACCGGACGCCGCGAGATCGCCGCCCCCGCCGTGGTCAACGCCGCCGGCACCTGGGGCGGCGAGATCGCCGCGCTGGCCGGGGTCCGGCTGCCGGTGCTGCCCCGGCGCGGCTTCGTGCTGGTCACCGAACCGCTGCCGCGGATCGTCCGGCACAAGGTCTACGCCGCCGACTACGTCGCCGACGTCGCCTCCGGCTCGGCCGACCTGCAGTCCTCCGCCGTGGTCGAGGGCACCCCCGCCGGACCGGTGCTGATCGGCGCCAGCCGCGAACGGGTCGGCTTCGACCGCACCCTCGCCCCCGAGGTGCTGCACCGGCTCGCCGCCCAGGCCGCCGCGCTCTTCCCGGTGCTGCGCACCGTCCAGGTGCAGCGCTACTACCGGGGCTTCCGCCCCTACCTGCCCGACCACCTGCCCGCCCTCGGCCACGACGCCCGGGTGCCCGGGCTCTACCACGCCTGCGGGCACGAGGGCGCGGGCATCGGGCTGGCGCCCGCCACCGGGCTGCTGATCAGCCGCCAGCTCACCGGGGCCGACCCCGGCCTTGACCTGGCACCGTTCCGGCCGGAGCGGTTCGGGGACGGGGAGGGTGAGCGTTGAGGGGGCCGGTGCGGTGCCGCACACGTCGTGGAGGAGAGGAGTAGCCATGGACCCGCTCGACCTGGTGGGCGCCGAACCCGGACCCGCCCGCACCATCCTGTTCGACGGCCGGCCGGTGCCCGCGCTGCCCGGGCAGACGCTGGCCGCCGCGCTGTGGGCCGACGGCGTGCTCGCCTGGCGCACCACCCGGAACGGGGGGCGCCCGCGCGGCGCGTTCTGCGGGATCGGCCAGTGCTTCGACTGCCTGGCCACCGTCAACGGCCGCCCCAACCAGCGCCTGTGCCTGCTGCCCGCCGAGCCCGGCGACACCGTCACCACCCAGGAGGGGCACGGCCATGCCGACCTCGAAGTCTGAGCCGGGCGCCGGCCGCGAAGGTGTGTACGACCTCGCGGTGGTCGGCGCCGGCCCCGCCGGACTGGCTGCCGCCGACACCGCCGCCGGACTCGGCCTGCGGGTCGCGCTGCTGGACGCCGGGAGCCGCCCCGGCGGCCAGTACTACCGGCACCCCGCACCCGAACTGGGCGCGGCCCGGCCGGAGAAGCTGCACCACGGCTGGGCAGTCTTCGCCCGGTTGCGCGCGCGGCTGGCGGCCTCGCCGCTGGTCGACCACCTGCCCGGCCACCACGTGTGGGCCGCCGAGGCGGGCGTCCCCGGCGACGAGCGGCGGCCCTGGCGCCTGCACGCCACCCGCGGCCCCGCGGCGGCCGACCGGGCCACCGTCCGGGCCCGCGCCGTCCTGCTGGCCACCGGCGCCTACGAGCGGCACCTGCCCTTCCCCGGCTGGACGCTGCCCGGCGTGGTCACCGCGGGCGGCGCGCAGGCGATGCTCAAGTCCTCCCTGGTGCTGCCCGGCCGCCGGATCGTGGTGGCCGGCAGCGGCCCGCTGCTGCTGGCCGCCGCCTCCTCGCTGGTCGCGGCAGGGGCGGAGGTCCCCGCGATCGTCGAGGCCACCTCGTACCTCGGCTACGCCCGCGGGCTGCCGGTCCTGGCCGGCAACCCCGGCAAGCTCGCCGAGGGCGCCGCGCACGGTGCCCGGCTGCTGCGGCACGGGGTGCGGCTGCGCCGCAGCAGCGCGGTGGTCGAGGCGCACGGCACCGACCGGGTCACCGCCGTCACGGTCGCCCGGCTCGACGCCCGCTGGAAACCGGTGCCCGGCAGCGAACGGCGGATCGCCTGCGACGCGGTGGCGATCGGGCACGGGCTGGTGCCGCAGATCGAACTGGCCGCCGAACTGGGCGCCGAGACGGTCACCGGGCCGGACGGCGCGGTCGCCCTGAAGGTCGACGCCCGGCAGCGCACCAGCGTGCCCGGGCTGTGGGCGGCGGGGGAGACCTGCGGCGTCGGCGGCGCGGACCTGGCGCTGGCCGAAGGCGTGCTGGCCGCCCGGGCGATCGCCGGACGCCCGGACGGGGGACGGGAGACGGCCGTCCGGCGGCGGCGGCGCGCGTTCGCCGCGCTGATGGCCGCCGCGCACGCGCCCGGGCCGGACTGGACCGGCTGGGTCACCGACGACACCGACGTCTGCCGGTGCGAGGAGGTCCCGGCCGGGGAGATCCGGGAGGCTGTCGCGGAACTCGGCGCCGGGGACGCCCGGACGGTCAAGCTGCTCACCCGGGCCGGCATGGGCTGGTGCCAGGGCCGGATGTGCGGGCCCGCGGTGGCCTGCCTGTCCGGCGGCAGCGGGGGCGCGGCGGGGCGGCCGGACAGTCGGCCGCTGTCCTGTCCGGTGCCGCTGGCGCAACTGGCGGAGCCGGTGCGGTCGGTGGAGCGGGCGGGGCCGGAACCGGACTAGCGGGCGGCGGCCGAGTCGGGCCGGTGCCGGGGAGGGCGGTTGCCGTCTTCGGCGTGGGGCCGGGTGCTTCGGCCGGGCGGCGGCGGGGAAGCGCGGCTTCCGGGGTGGGCCGGGGCCGGGTTGCTTCGGGCGGTCGGGAGGGGCCGTGCCGGGGCTGCCTCCGGCGCGGTGCCGGGCCGGCTGGCCGCTGCCGGGGGCGTCTTCGGCGGGGCCGGGGCTCCGGGGCCGTCCGTCGGGCGGGCCGGGGCCGGGTGGTCCGGCAGAGCGTGGCCGGTGCCGGGCCCGGGTCCGGTGCGCGGTCGGCGCCGGGGCGGGGTGCCGTCCTCGGCGGGAAAATCGGGCTCCCGGCCCGCCTGTTGGCGGGTCGGGGCTCGGGAAGGTTTTCGGTCGGCCCGTCGGGAGGCGGGTGCCGGATCGACTCGGGCGGCGGGTCCCCCTTGTGGAGCCGCGTCGCCCACTTGTAAAATGTCACACATCATATCAAGGGAGATCCCCCGTGACCCGCACCCCGCACGACCCCGCCCGTCCCTGGCGCGGCATCATGGTCGCCACCACCCTGCCCTTCCGTGACGACCTCACGGTGGACTACGACGCCTACGCCGAGCACGTCCGCTGGCTGATCGACAACGGCTGCGACGGCGTCGTCCCCAACGGCTCCCTCGGCGAGTACCAGACCCTGACGCCCGAGGAGCGCGCCAAGGTCGTCACGACCGCGGTCGAGGCGGCCGGCGACGGGGCCCGGGTGATGCCCGGGGTGGCCGCCTACGGCAGTGCCGAGTCCCGGCGCTGGGCCGAGCAGGCCGCCGAGGCGGGGGCCGGGTCGGTGCTGCTGCTCCCGCCGAACGCCTACCGGGCCGACCAGGCTGCGGTGCGGGCCCACTACGCCGAGGTGGCGCGGGTCGGGGTGCCGGTCGTCGCGTACAACAACCCGATCGACACCAAGGTCGACCTGGTGCCCGCGCTGCTCGCCCAACTGCACGCGGACGGCTCGATCGTGGCGGTCAAGGAGTTCTCCGGCGACGTCCGCCGGGCGTACGAGATCGGTGAGCTGGCGCCCGGGCTGGACCTGCTGATCGGGGCCGACGACGTGCTGCTGGAGCTGGCGCTCGCGGGTGCGGTCGGCTGGATCGCGGGTTACCCGAACGCGCTGCCCGCGACCTGCGCCGAGCTGTACCACGCCGCCGTCTCCGGCGACCTGGCCACCGCCGTGCCGCTCTACAAGTCGCTGCACCCGCTGCTGCGCTGGGACTCCAAGACCGAGTTCGTCCAGTCGATCAAGCTCTCGATGGACATCGCCGGCCGCCCCGGCGGACCGACCCGCGCCCCGCGCCTGCCGCTCGTCCCGGAGATCGAGGCCGCGGTGCGCGCCGCGACCGGGAAGGCGCTCGCCGAGGGCCACAAGTAGCCGTCGCCGTACGGCGGTCCGGGCCGGACCCGGGGGGATCCGGTCCGGGCCGCCGCAGGCCAGGACCCGTTGTCAGCCGACTGGAGAGAGCACCGCGATGCGGACCCGTCACGTCTTCCACGCCGTCGACTCGCACACCGAGGGCATGCCCACCCGGGTGGTCACCGGGGGTTTCGGCACCGTCCCCGGCGCCACCATGGCCGAACGGCGCACCCACTTCCAGCAGCACCTCGACGAGTTCCGCACGCTGCTGATGTACGAACCGCGCGGCCACTCCGCGATGAGCGGCGCGATCCTGCAGCCGCCGACCCGGCCGGACGCCGACTTCGGCGTGCTGTACATCGAGGTGTCCGGGCTGCTGCCGATGTGCGGCCACGGCACCATCGGCGTGGCCACCGTGCTGGTGGAGACCGGCATGGTGCCGGTGGTCGAACCCGTCACCACGGTGCGGCTGGACACCCCCGCCGGGCTGGTGGTCGCCGAGGTCGCGGTGCGGGACGGCGCGGCGGTCGGCGTCACCATCCGCAACGTGCCCTCGTACGCGGTCGCGCTGGAGCGGAAGCTGGAAGTGCCCGGGTACGGGACGGTCACCTACGACCTCGCGTACGGCGGCAACTACTACGCGATCCTGCCGCTCGACCAGTTCGGCCTGCCGTTCGAACGCGGGCGCAAGGACGAGATCCTGGCCGCCGGGCTGGCCATGATGGACGCCGTCAACGCCTCGGACGCGCACCGGCCGGTGCACCCCGAGGACCCGTCCATCCACGGCTGCCACCACGTCCAGCTGCTCGCCCCCGGCTCGGACGCGGTGCACTCCCGGCACGCGATGGCCATCCACCCCGGCTGGTTCGACCGCTCGCCCTGCGGGACGGGCACCTCGGCGCGGATGGCGCAGCTGCACGCGCGCGGCGAGCTGGCGATCGGCGCCGAGTTCCGCAACGACTCCTTCATCGGGACGACCTTCACCGGCCGCCTGGTCGAGGAGACCACCGTCGCCGGACTGCCCGCCGTCGTCCCGACCGTCACCGGCCGGGCCTGGGTGACCGGCACCGCGCAGTACTTCCTCGACCCGACGGACCCGTTCCCGGCCGGCTTCCTGCTGTAGCGCCGGGCCGCCCCGGCTCCGTCAACCATCCCTCCGCGAAAGGCCCTTGAGCATGAGCACCATCGACTCGTACAACCCCGCCGACCCCGACGACCTGGTCGCCTCGGTGCCGGCGGCGGGGGCCGCCGAGGTCGCGGCGGCGATCGCGGGGGCCCGGGAGGCGCAGCGCGGGTGGTGGGCGCTGGGGGCGGCCGGGCGTTCGCTGGCGCTGGGCCGGGCCGCGGCGGCGATCGAGGCGGCGGCCGAGGAACTGGTCGCGCTGGCGGTGCGCGAGGTCGGCAAGCCGGTGGCCGAGGCGCGCGGCGAGGTGGCCCGGACGGTGGCGATCTGGCGCTACTACGCGCAGGCGCCGTTCGCCCCCGCCGGGGAGGTGCACGAGCCCGCCGCCGGGCCGGGCCTGCTGCTGACCCGCCGCCGCCCGTACGGGGTGGCCGGGCTGATCACGCCCTGGAACTTCCCGCTGGCGATCCCGACCTGGAAGGCCGCGCCCGCGCTGGCCGTCGGCAACGCGGTGGTGCTCAAGCCGTCCTCGGAGGCGGTGGCCTGCGCGCTGCGGCTGGCCGAACTCGCGGGCCTGCCCGAGGGCGTGCTCACGGTGGTGCCGGGCGGCGCCGAGGCGGGGACGGCGCTGATCGACGGCGCGGACGTCGTCTCGTTCACCGGCTCGACCGGGGTCGGCCGCTCGGTGGTCGCCGGGGCGAGCGGGCGCGGCATCCCGGTGCAGGCCGAGATGGGCGGCCTGAACGCCGCCCTGGTGCTGCCGGACGCCGACATCGCGCAGGCCGCCGCGCACCTGGCGAACGCCATCGCCGGCTACGCGGGCCAGAAGTGCACCGCGACCAGCCGGGTGATCGCCGTCGGCGACGCCTACGAGCCGCTCGCCGAGGCCCTCGCCAAGGCCCTCGGGCAGACCCCCGCCGCCGACCCGGCCGCCCCGGCCACCGTCTGCGGCCCGGTGATCGGCGGGCCGGCGCTGGAGCGGCTGACCGGGGCGATCGACACCGCCCGGGCGGGCGGCGCCACCGTGCTGGCCGGCGGCGCGCGGGCCGACCGGGCCGGCTGGTTCCTGGAGCCGACCCTGCTGGAGAACGTCCCCGCCGGGCACCCGCTGCTGACCGAGGAGTTCTTCGGCCCGCTCGCCGTGCTGCTGCCCGCCGCCGACCTGGACGCGGCGCTCGCGCTGGCCAACGACACCCGGCACAGCCTGTCCGCCTCCGTCCACTCGCGCAGCCTGGACGTGGCGCTGGCCGCCGCGGACCGGCTGGACGCGGGCATGATCCGGATCAACGCGCCCTCCAGCGGCGTCGACTTCCACCTGCCGTTCGGCGGCGCCAAGGGCGCCTCGTACGGCGCCCGCGAGCAGGGCCGGGCCGCGCTCGACTTCTACACCGCCGCGCGCACCGTCAGCGTGCTGCCCGCCGGGGAGTGCTGATGGACCGTCACCCCACCGCCCGCCGTGGCGGGGAGCTGATCAACCTGGTCTCCACCGTCGACTACCACACCGCGGGCGAGCCGTTCCGGATCGTCGTCGCGGGCCTGCCGCCGGTGCCCGGCGACACCGTCGCCGAACGCCGCTCGATCGCCATCGGCGCGGGCGGCCGGGCCACCGCGCCGCGGCCGAGCGCGCTGGACGACGTGCGCCGCCTGCTGACCCGGGAGCCGCGCGGCCACGCCGGCATGTACGGCGGGTTCGTGGTGCCGCCGGACGACGACGAGGCGCACCTCGGCGTGCTGTTCTGGCACAAGGACGGCTACTCGACCGCGTGCGGCCACGGCACCATAGCGCTCGGCGCGTGGGCCGTCGACACCGGCCTGGTCGCCGCCCCCGACGACGGCACCGCCCTGGTCCGCATCGACGTCCCCTCCGGCCGGGTCGGCGCCACCGTGCACCGCAGCGGCGGCCGCACCACCGCGGTCACCTTCCGCAACGTGCCGACCCGGGTGCTGGCCCGCGGGGTCGAGCTGGCCACCCCGCGCGGGACGGTCCGGGTCGACCTGGCGGACTCCGGGGCGGTCTACGCCTCGCTGCCCGCCGCCGCGCTCGGCCTGTCCGTCGTCCCCGACCGGATCGCCGAACTCACCGCCGCCGGACGGGAGATCCGCACCGCGCTGGCGGGCCACCGGGCGCTCGCCGGGCACCGCGACGGCGTCTACGGCGTCATCCTGTACGACGAACTGCCCGACACGCCGTCCGGCCCGCACCAGCGCAACGTCACCGTCTTCGCCGACGGCCAGATCGACCGCTCCCCGTGCGGCTCCGGCACCTCCGCCCGGCTCGCCCTGCTCGCCGCCGAGGGCGCCATCGACCCCGGCCGCACGCTGCGCCACGACTCGGTCATCGGCACCGTCTTCACCGGCCGGGTCCGCGCCCCGCGGGCCGACGGCACCGTCACCGAGGTCACCGGCACCGCCCACCGCACCGGCGAGCACCGCTTCGTCCTCGACCCCGAGGACGCCCTGGGCCCGGGGTTCCTGCTGTGACCGGCGGCCTCGCGCAGCCGGCGCTGACGCTCGGGCCCGTCGAGGCGGTGGCGGCGCTGGAACGGGTGCTGCTGGGCGGGCTGGACGTGGAGGGGTGCCCGGCGCGGGTCGGGGCGGCGGTGCCGGCGGGGGAGCTGTTGCTGATGCCCGCGGCGGCCGGGGGCTTCGCGGGGGTGAAGGTCGCGGGGGTGGCGCCCGGGAACCCGGCGCTCGGACTGCCGCGGATCACCGGGTCCTACCTGCTGCTGGACGGGCCGACGCTGCAGCCGCTGGCGCTGCTGGACGGGGCCGCGCTGACCGCGCTGCGGACGCCCGCGGTGACCGCGCTGGCGGTGCGGGCGCTGGCGGCGCCGGACGCCCGGGAGCTGGTGGTGTTCGGGGCCGGGCCGCAGGCGGTCGGGCACCTGGCGGCGCTGCGGGCCGTGCTGCCCGGCCTGGAGCGGGCCATCGTGGTGGCGCGGCGGCCGGGCCCGGCCGCCGAGGTCGCGGCGTACGCGGCCGGGCTGGGCCTGGCGGCGGCCGTCGGCGGGCCGGAGGCGGTGGCGCAGGCGGACGTGGTGGTGTGCTGCACGACCGCCCGCACCCCGCTGTTCGACGGCCGCCTGGTGCCGGACCGGGCGGTGGTTGCGGCGGTCGGCTCGCACGAGCCGGACGCCCGCGAGGTGGACGCCCGGCTGGTGGCGCGGGCCGACCTGTTCGTGGAGGCCCGGCAGGTCGCGCTGCGCGAGGCCGGGGACCTGCTGCTGGCGGGGGCCGGGGCGGAGCGGATGGCGAATCTGGCGGAACTGGTCACGGGCCGGGCCGCCGTCCGCCATGATCGTCCCAGGTTCTTCAAGAGCGTCGGGATGGCGTGGCAGGATCTGGCGGTGGCGGCGGCGCAGTACGCGTCGGCCGGGAGGTAGGGCGCCGCGGCGGGGGGACGGGAACCCGGGGCGGATCCGGGGACTGGAGGCCCGGGACACGGACAGCGACGGCTGTACGCATGGCATTCACTCTCCGCAACGTGACATTGTACAATGGGGCCCTGTTTGAACCTCCGGAGGAACACCATGGCCGACCTCAAGCCCCGCAACCTCATCTCCGTCCAGGAGCGGCTGCGCGACCAGGTCGCCCACGCCCTGCGTGCGGCACTCATCTCCGGTGAACTGCGCCCCGGGGTGGTCTACTCCGCCCCGACGCTGGCCGCCGACTTCGGGGTCTCCGCCACCCCCGTCCGCGAGGCGATGCTCGACCTGGCCCGCGAGGGCCTGGTCGAGGCCGTCCGCAACAAGGGCTTCCGGGTCACCGAGCTCTCCGACCGGGACCTCGACGAGTTCACCGAGATCCGCGCGCTGATCGAGGTCCCCACCGTCGGCCAGGTCGCCCGGACCGCCACCGCCGAACAGCTGGAGGCGCTGCGCCCGCAGGCCGCGGCGATCGTCGAGGCCGCCCGCAAGCACGACCTGATCGGCTACCTGGAGGCCGACCGCCAGTTCCACCTCGACCTGCTCGCGCTGGCCGGCAACGCCCGCCTGGTCGAGACCGTCGGCGACCTGCGCAAGCGCTCCCGGCTGTACGGCCTCAACCGGCTCGACCAGCAGGGCGAACTGGTCAGCTCCGCCGAGGAGCACCTGGAACTGCTGGACGTGCTGCTGACCGGCGACGCCGACGCCGCCGAAGCCTGCATGACCCGGCACCTCGGCCACATCCGCCACCTGTGGGCGGCCGGCGGCAAGCCCGCCGCCGGGCCCGCCGAGCCGGAGAGCGCGCTGCGGCTGCCGGCCCGCTGACGGGCCGTCGGGCCGACAGGCCGTCAGGCTGACAGGACGTCAGCGGGTCGGGCGGTCAGGCGTGCAGGCGGCCGTCCTGCATGGTCAGGACGCGGTCGGCGCGGCCCAGCAGGTCGCGGTCGTGGGTGACCATCACGGTGGCGGTGCGGTGGGTGCGGGTCACCTCGGCGAGCAGGTCGACCACCTGGGCGCCGCGCTCGTGGTCCAGGGCCGAGGTCGGCTCGTCCACCAGCAGGACGGACGGGCTGCCGAACAGGGCGCGGGCGATGTTCACCCGCTGGCGCTCGCCGCCCGACAGCTGGTGCGGGCGGCGGCGCTGCTTGGCGCCCGCCAGGCCGACCGACTCCAGCAGCTCCTCGGCCCGGGCGCGGGCCCGGGCCGGGCGGCGGCCGCGCACCGACTCCAGGACCAGCAGCTGCTCGACGGCGGTCAGCGAGGCCAGCAGGTTCGACTGCTGGAAGACGATCCCCAGGCGCTCGCGGCGCAGCGCGGTGCGCTCGCGCTCGTCCAGCGCGCCCGCGTCCACGCCGTCGACCAGCACCTCGCCGCGGTCCGGGCGCAGCAGCGTCGCCGCGACCGCCAGCAGGCTGGACTTGCCGGAGCCGGACGGCCCCGCGATGGCGGTGAACTCGCCCGGGGCGACGGACAGTTCGACCTCGTCCAGGGCGATCAGCCGGCTCTCGCCGTCCGGGTAGCCGAGCGTCACGCCGCGCAGCGCGAGGCCGGTGCGCAGGTCGGTTCCGGCGGTCGGGGTGGTGGTCATGGCAGGGCCTTCCGGGGTGGGGTGGGTGGTCATCGGTTGGCGCCCAGCGCCGCCAGCGGGTCGACCGCGGTGATCCGGCGCACCGCGAGGGCCGCGCCCAGCAGGCCCAGCAGCACCATCGCGCCGACCGGCACGGCCACGGTCAGGACGCCCACGTCGAACGGCACCGCGGCCGACGCGAACGCCCCGCCGGCCGCGCCCAGCGCCCCGCCCAGCAGCGCGCCCGCCAGCAGCACGGCCGCCGCCTGGGCCAGCGCGTCGCGCACCAGGTAGCCGCTGGACGCGCCGACCGCCTTCAGCACCGCGATGTCCGGGCGGCGCTGCACCGTCCACACCGTGAAGAACGCGCCCACCACCAGGGCGCTCACCGCGAACAGGAAGCCCTGGATCAGCTGCAGGCTGCCCTGCTCGGCCGCGTACCCGTTGATGCCGGACAGCGCGTCGCCCAGCGACACCGCCCGCAGGTCGGCGGGCAGGCCGTGCGGGGTGCCGCGGATCGCGAGCGCGGTGGGCTGGTGCTGGCCGGAGACCCGCTGCCAGGTCTCCGGGGTGGTCCACACGCTCGGGGCGTGCGAGAGCGAACGCTCGGCGGTGACCGCCGAGACCGTCAACTCCTGCGCGCCGACGCTCACCCGGCTGCCGGGGGAGAGGTGGTACTCGGCGGCCAGGCCGGTGCCGACCGCGAGCTGGCCGTCCGCCGGGGCGGTGCCCCGCACCAGCGGCGGCAGCAGCTCCGGGTCGGTGCCCAGCACGCTCACCGAGGCCGCGCCGCCGCCCGCCGTCAACCGCGACATCGCCACCCCCAGCGGGTGCACCGCGCCCGCCCCCGCCGCCGCCACCGCGTCCCGCTGGGCCGGCGAGACCGTGCTGGACGCGAACGACACCTCCGCCTGCGCACCCGCCGGCGCGCCGAACACCACGCCGTCCGCCGGGAGTTCGGCGATCGTCGAGGACGCCGCCGAGGCCAGGCCCCCGGTCAGGCCGTACAGGAACACCACCAGGGTCGTGATCAGGGTGACCACCGCTCCCATCAGGGCGAACCGCCCACGGGCGAAACGGATGTCACGCAAAGCGACGAACACGGGAAACCTTTCGGAGGGACACCGGAGCAGACCACCCCAGACTCGCCCGCGCAGGCCCCGCTGCCATCGGGGAGACGGACGGAGTGCGCACCCGTCGAGAGGTGCAGCCGGAAATCCATCGAACGGTTGATGCCGCGCCACCGCCCGCCGCCGCCACCGCCCCGTACCCTCGGACAGCGTGCCCCGTACCGAAACCCCGACCGCCGACGCGCACCGCTCCCCGACCGGCCCCACCCCCGCGCTGCGGCTGGCCAACCTCGCCGTGCACGGGCTGTTCCTCGCCCTGCTCGCCGTCCTGCTGGCCCGGGCCGCCGCCGACGGCGCGCTCGGCCCCGGCGGCTGGGCCACCGCCGGGGCGCTCGCCGCCTGCTACGCGGCCGGCGGCGTGCTGCGGCCGGTCCGCACCTCGCGCGCCCTCGGCGCCGGCTGGCTGCTCGCCGTCGCCGCCCTGTGGATCGGACTCACCCTCCAGCACCCCGAGTTCAGCTACCTCGCCTTCCCGCTGTACTTCGTCTGCCTGCACGTCCTGCCGCGCCGCCTCGCGCTGCCCGCCGTCCTGGCCCTCACCGCCGCCGTCGTCGCCGCCCAGACCACCACCCCCGGCGGACTCACCACCGCCAAGGTCCTCGGCCCGCTGGCCGGACTCGCCGTCGCCCTGCTCACCGCCCACGGCTACGCCGCCCTCTACCGGGAGAGCCGGGCCCGCCAGCAGCTCATCGACGACCTGGTCCGCACCCGCGACGAACTCGCCGCCAGCCAGCGCGAAGCCGGCCGCCTCGCCGAACGCCAGCGCCTGGCCCGGGAGATCCACGACACCCTCGCCCAGGGCCTGGCCGGCATCGTGCTGCTGGCCCGCGAGGCCGGCAGCGCCCCCGACGCCGCGCCGCTGCTGGAGGAGATCGAACGCACCGCCTCCGCCAACCTCGCCGAGGCCCGCCGCTTCGTCCACGCCCTCACCCCGCCCGCCCTCGACGGCACCACCCTCCCCGACGCGCTGCGCCGCCTCGCCGACGGCGCCGACGCCGCCTTCCACCGCGACGGCGACCCGTACCCGCTGCCCGTCGAGGCCGAGGTCGCGCTGCTGCGCCTCACCCAGGAGGCCCTCGCCAACGCCGTCCGGCACGCCGCCGCCCCGCACATCGCCGTCACCCTCGGCTACCTCGACGACGCCGTCACCCTCGACGTCTACGACGACGGCACCGGCTTCGACCCGGCCACCGCACCCGCCCCCGACTCCTTCGGCCTGCACGGCATGCACGAACGCATCGCCGCCCTCGGCGGCACCCTCACCGTCGAATCCGCGCCCGGCGAGGGCACCGCCGTCGCCGCCACGCTCCCGCTGCGCGCCATCGACCCGCCGGCGGCCGCTGCGGCGCAGCCGTCCGGGGACGCGGCCGGGGAACGGCCCGGGCCCGGGGAGGCGGCCGACGGTCGGCTTCCCGGCGGTCGGCTTCCCGGCGGTGCGCTGCGGGCGGCGGCCGGGTGGCGGGCGGCGGCCGGGCGGCGGTTCGCGCTCGCGGGGGTGCGGCGGTGATCCGGGTCCTGGTGGTGGACGACCACCCCGTGGTCCGGCGCGGGCTGCGCGCCATGGTCGACGACCTGCCCGAGGTGACCGCCGTCGGCGAGGCCGCGGACGGCGCCGCCGCACTCGACCTGCTCGCCGGGCTGCCCGCCGACCGGCGCCCCGACGTCGTCCTGATGGACCTCCAGATGGGCACCGGCATGCACGGCGTCGAAGCCACCCGCCGGATCACCGCGCTGCCCGACCCGCCCGCCGTCCTGGTCCTCACCACCTACTCCACCGACGCCGACATCCTCGCCGCCGTCGAGGCCGGCGCCACCGGCTACCTGCTCAAGGACGCCCCGCCGGAGGACCTCGCCGCCGCGATCCAGGCCACCGCCCGCGGCGAGACCGTCCTCGCCCCGCCCGTCGCCGCCCGCCTGCTCGGCCGGGTCCGGGCCGGCCGCCCCTCGCTCTCCCCGCGCGAGGCGGAGATCCTCCAGCTCCTCGCCGAGGGCCTGCCGAACCGGCAGATCTCCAAGCGCCTGTTCATCAGCGAAGCCACCGTCAAGACCCACCTGGTCCACATCTACGACAAGCTCGGCGTCGACTCCCGGACCTCCGCCATCGCCGCGGGTCTCGCGGCCGGGCTGATCCGCCCTGCGGGGCGGTGAGCGGCGGGGCCCGGTGCGGCCCGGCGGGGACTGGCGGGGCCACCCGACCGGAGCGGGCAGGGAATGTCGGGTGCGGGGGGTTCGCCCCTCCCTAGGGTCGAAGACACGGAAAAGGGAAGGGGAGCGGGGTTGCTGGAGCGGTTGAACCAGGCGATGGACCACGTCGAGGAGCACCTCGACCGGCGGTTGGAGGTGGCCGAACTGGCCCGGATCACCGCCACGTCGGAGTACCACTTCCGGCGGCTGTTCTCGTCGCTGGCCGGGATGCCGCTGTCCGAGTACGTGCGGCGCCGGCGGCTGACCGTCGCGGCGGCCGAGGTACTGGCCGGGGAACCGTCGCTGCTGGACGTCGCCGTCCGGTACGGCTACGGCTCCGGCGAGGCGTTCGCCCGGGCGTTCCGGGCCCAGCACGGGGTCGGGCCCGGGGAGGCCCGGCGCTCCGGCGCGGTGCTGAACGCGCAGCCCCGGCTCTCCTTCCGCCTCGTCGTCGAAGGGAGTACCACCATGCGGTACCGCATCGTGGAGAAGGAAGCGTTCCGGGTCGTGGGCAGGAAGGCCCGGGTCCCGTTGATCCACGAAGGGGTCAACCCGCACATCGCCGAACACGTCCGGGGCATCCCGGCGGACACCGTGCGGCGGATCACCGAACTGTCCGACCAGGAACCGCAGGGCCTGCTCTCGGCGACCGTCCGGCTGCCCGAGGAGAGTCCTGACGGACTGGACGGCTTCGCGGAGGGCAGCCTGCTCGACTACTACCACGCGGTGGTCAGCGGGGCGGACGCCGGACGGCTGCCCGCCGACCTCGACGTGCTGGAGTGCCCCGCGGGCAGCTGGGCGGTGTTCGAGAACACCGGGCCGTTCCCGCAGGCGCTCCAGCAGATGTGGGCGGAGGTGGCCGCCCGGTGGATCCCCTCCAACCCCTACGAGTACCGGCCCGGCCCGGAGATCCTGCGAGTCCGGCCCGCGCCGGACGCCCCCGGGGAGTCGTCCGCGCAGCTGTGGATCCCGGTGACGCGGACGACCGGCTGACGCCGGGCCCCGGCCCTGGCCCGCGGTCGCCCGGTCGTCCGCCGCCCGGTCGCCCGGTCACCCGGGCGGGGGAGGCGGACCGTCCGGCGGGAGGAGGCGGCCGGGGGCGGGGCGGCGGGAGGCTCGGACCGACAACGGACAGGCGTCGGACGGGTGTTGGAGGAGTCGTGGCGGGACGGGTAGGACGGGCGGGACGGGTAGGACGGGCCGAGCGGGGGACGGGGGACGGGTGGCCCCGGCCGGTGGCCCGGGCGAGCGGGTGGTGGGCCGGGCTGTACGCGGCCGTCCAGCTCGGCTGGGCGGCGACCGGCACCACCGTGCCCTGGAGCGCGCACCTCGCCTACCCGGTCGCCGCGTTCCCGCTGCTGGCGGTGCTCGCCGTCCTGGCCGTCGCCGCGATCCGGGCCGGCAGCGGGAGCCGGTGGGGGCGGGTCGTGCTGTGGGTGGCGATCCCCGTGTACGCGGCGGGCGGTGTCGGACTGCCCGTGCACTTCGTCCAACTCGCCACCCTCAGCGGCCTGGAGAGCGCCACCGGCCTGGCCCAGGTCGTCCTCGACGCGGCCGGCGCCGCCCTGCTCGCCCTCACCGCACTCGCCCGCCACCGCCACCGCACCGGCCGCTGCCCGCGCTGCGGACACCGCCACACCGGCCCCGCCGACGGCCCGCTGCGCCACCCCGCACCCACCCCGCCGACCCGGCGCACCCGCACCACCGCGTACCTGCTGCTGCTCGGCCTGCTGCCCTGGGCCGGCGTCAAGACCCTCTGGACGCTGGGCGGCAACGCGCTCGGCGTCACCGCCGCGGCCTGGGCGGCGACCGCCTCGGACGGGGCGTCCGGCGCCGGCAGGACACTCGCCCGGCTCGGCATCGACCTCACGGTGCTCGCCGCGGCGGTCGGCGTCCTGCTGCTGCTCGGCCTGCTCCACCGCTGGGGCCAGACCTTCCCCCGCCCGATCCCGCTGCTCGGCGGCCGCCGGGTACCGCGCCTGCTCCCGCTCGTCCCGGCCTGGCTCACCGGCGTCCCGCTCACCCTGTACGGCCTCGCCCTCACCGCCACCGCCCCCCTGCTCGCCCTCGGCGCCCTCCCGCGCCCGACCCCCGCCCCGCCCTTCGTCGACGCCGCCGGCCTGATCTGGATGATCGCCTTCGGCGGCTTCGCCTTCACCGGACTGGGCCTCGGCCTCCTGGTCGCCGCCCGCTCCTACGCGGCCCGCACCCGGCCGGTCTGCGCGGGGCGGGCGGGGGCGACGGGCGACGGCGACGGGCGGGGGTGACGGCTCGCCGCGGGGGGATGGGCAGGGTGGGGTCAACCCTCCTTGCTGACAGTCGAGTTGGGTGGCCGCGGGGTCAGAGCGACCACCAGCAGTACAGGTGGTGGCCGTCGGTGCGGGCGCGGTGGGCGAGGGTGGACAGGGCGTGCAGGATGGCGGCGGCGGTGTCGGGGGTGGCGCCGTCGAGGCGGAGTTCCTCCGTCGCGGACCAGGCGGTGGCGGCGGGGAGGAGGCGGTCGGGCGGGAGGGCGGCGAGGGCCTCGGCCAGGGTGTCGGTCAGGCTGACGACGAACGCCTCGTCGTGCTGCGGGTCGGAGAGCAACCGGCCCGAGCGGGGCCGGGCGCGGGCCTCCTCGTAGGTGCAGCCGGTCAGGACGGCCTCCAGGCGGGCGATCACCACCACCGGGTCGACGCCCTTCAGCGGCACCGTGTCGAGACCCGCCCCGCCCGGCCCGCCGGGGGCGTCGAGGACGGCGACGGCGGTGGCGTCGTCAAGGGCGGAGAAGTAGTCGCACAGGGGCATGCCGGGGATTGTGGCAGCGCCGTCCGACAGTGCGGAGGGGGACGGGGCCGGCCGGGGGCGGGTGTCCGGGGCGGACGCCCGCCCCCCGGGGCGGGGTGGGTCAGGCGTACTGGCCGGGGACGTAGTCGCCCGCGGGCTGGCGGACGATCACGTTGATCCGGTTGTACGTGTTGATCAGGGCGATCAGGCTGACCAGGGCGGTCAGTTGCTCCTCGTCGTAGTGCTCGGCCGCCGCCGCCCAGGCCGCGTCGGAGACCCCGCCCGCGGCGTCCGCGATCCGGGTGCCCTGCTCGGTGAGCTCCAGGGCGGCCCGCTCGGCCTCGGTGAAGACGGTGGCCTCGCGCCAGGCGGCGACCAGGTTGAGCCGCAGCTGGGTCTCCCCGGCGTGCGCGGCGTCCTTGGTGTGCATGTCGGTGCAGAAACCGCAGCCGTTGATCTGGCTGGCGCGGATCTTCACCAGCTCCTGGGTCGCCGCCGGCAGCGAGGACAGGCCCAGGGCGTGGCCGGCCGAGTTGATGTACTTCAGGAACTTCGCGCCGAGCTGGTTGCCGAAGTAGTTGAGACGTGCGTCCACGGTGGTGGCTCCTTGTCGTGCGTGCTTGCGTGGCGGGTGCTGACGAAGCTCTGACCCCGCCGCCACCCCCGATGTGACAGCCACCGGATGTGACGCCCGTCACGCTACCGGCGGAGCGACGTTCCAGTGCGCAGGCAACTCGCCGTCGCAGAAGACGCACACGAAGAAATCCTCCCGGACCAGGGAGACCCGCCCGCGCACGCCACGTGCTCGCTGCGCCGGTCCGCGGGCCGCGGTGCGGATGTCCGGTGGTCCGACGTAGGAGTAGGTGGTCGGTCCGGCCGCGGTGGTGGTCGGTGCGTCGGTCGTGCGAGTGAGGTGCGAGTGGGTGGCCGGGCGGGCGGCGTAGGGTGGGGCGGGCGGGGGTCGGTGGGTGTGGTCGAGGGAGTGCGGGATGGAGTTCGGCTGGGCGGTGCCGTTGGTGGCTGCGCCGATGGCGGGTGGGGCGGGGACGCCGGAGTTGGTGGCGGCGGTGGGGGGGGCCGGGGGGTCAGTGGGGTGTGGAGCTGCCGGTCTCGATCGCGCCGGACCGGGACGACTGGGACGCCAAGATCGAGGCGCTGCTGCGGGAGCCGGTGGAGTGGGTGTCGTACACCTTCGGGCTGCCCGAGCCGGCCGAGGCGGCTGCCGTCCGGGCGGCGGGGATCCGGCAGGTGGGGACGGTCACGAGTCCCGAGGAGGCCCGGGCGGCGACCGCGCTGGGCTTCGACGCGCTCACCGTCCAGGGCCCGGAGGCGGGCGGGCACCGCGGTACGCACCGCATCGAGGACCGGCCGGGGACGCTGCCGCTGCTCGAACTGCTGGCCGCGGTGCGGGAGGTGACGCCGCTGCCGCTGATCGCCGCGGGCGGGCTCGGGGACGGGGCGGCGATCGCCGCGGCGCTCCGGGCCGGGGCGGTGGCCGTGCAGCTCGGCACCGCGTACCTGCGCACCGAGGAGTCGGGGGCGTCCGCCGCGCACCGCAGGGCGCTGGTCGAACTGGAGGGCACCACCGTCACCCGGGCCTTCACCGGGCGTCCGGCGCGCGGGCTGCGCAACGCGTTCATCGACCGGCACGACGCCCACGCGCCGGCGGCGTACCCGGAGGTGCACCACCTCACCCAGCCGCTCAGGGCCGCCGCGGGGCGCCGGGAGGACCTGGCGGCGATGCACCTGTGGGCGGGGACGGCCCACCGCAAGGCCCGGACGGGCCGGGCGGCGGACGTGACGCGGGAGCTGTGGCGGGACGCGCTGCGCGAGGGGTGAGCGGGAGCAGGGGCGCGGGGCCGCGCGGCGATCCGGCCGCGCAGTGCCCCGCGCCCCTGTCGGTGCGCGTCCCGGGCGGTGGCGGTCAGCCCAGGAGGGTGGACATCCAGGATTCGAGGGCGGGGGCTTCGCGGGGGAGGGCGGCGGACATCAGGCGGGCGCCGTCGGAGGTGATGACGAGGTCGTCCTCGATGCGGATGCCGATGCCGCGGAGTTCGGCGGGGAGGGTGAGGTCGTCGGGCTGGAGGTAGAGGCCGGGTTCGACGGTGAGGACCATGCCTTCCTCCAGGACGCCGTCCAGGTAGGTCTCGGCGCGGGCCTTCGCGCAGTCGTGTACGTCGAGGCCGAGCATGTGGCCGCTGCCGCAGAGGGTGTAGCGGCGGTAGAGGCCGGAGTCCTCGTGCAGGGCCTCCTCGGCGGAGACGGGGAGCAGGCCCCAGGAGGCGAGGCCCTCGGCGATGACGCGCATGCCGGCCCGGTGGAAGTCGCGGAAGGAGGCGCCGGGGCGGAGGGTGGCGATGGCGGCGTCCTGGGCGGCCAGGACGAGGTCGTAGAGGTCGCGCTGGGCGGGGGTGAAGGTGCCGGAGAGCGGGAGGGTGCGGGTGATGTCGGCGGTGTAGAGGGTGTCGGTCTCCACACCGGCGTCGAGCAGCAGGAGGTCGGAGGGGTTCAGCGGGCCGTCGTTGCGGATCCAGTGCAGGACGCAGGCGTGGGCGCCGGAGGCGACGATGGTCTCGTAGCCGGTGCCGTTGCCCTCGGCGCGGGCGCGGGCGTTGAAGGCGCCTTCGAGCCAGCGCTCGCCGCGGTGGTGGCGGAGCGCGGCGGGCAGGGCGCGGACGACGTCGGCGAAGCCGGTGGTGGTGTGGTCGACGGAGAGCTGGAGCTGTTCGACCTCCCAGGGGTCCTTGATCAGGCGCAACTCGGCGAGAGCGGCGGCGAGTTGACCGTCGGTCAGGGCGTGGGCGGCGGACGGGCGGCCGGTCAGGGCGTCGAGCGCCGGGTCGACGCCGGAGAGCACCCGGGTGGGGGTGGAGCCGGTGAGGAGCTTGGGCAGGTCGTCGAGGTGGGCGGTGCGCAGGCCGGTGAGGCGGGCGGCCTCGGCCAGGTCGGCGCGGCGGCCGACCCAGAACTCGCCGTAGCGGCGGTCGCGGTAGAACTCGGCGGAGCCGGCGGAGCGGTCGGAGCGGGGGCGCAGGTGGAGGACGGGTTCGCCGTCGGGTTCGATCACCAGGACGTGGCCGACCTGCTCCTCGCCGGTCAGGCCGGTGAGGTGGGCGTAGGCGCTGTGCGGGCGGAAGCGGTGGTCGCAGTCGTTGCTGCGGACCTTCAACTGCCCGGCGGGGACGAGCAGCCGCTCGCCGGGGAAGGCGGCGGCGAGCTTGGCGCGGCGGGCCGGGAAGTACGGGTAGCCGGGGACGCGCTCCTCGGCGGGCAGCGGGGTGGCGGCCCACTGGCCGGCCATGTAGGCGGCCAGGGCGGGGGTGACGGGGAGGTCGTGGCTGCCGGTGTTCAGGGCGGGCTGGTCGGTCATCGTCGGGGGCTCCTCCGAGCTGGGCGGGGGGAAGGGGGCAGGGGGCAACTCGCTTGGCGGGGCGGGGACTTGCCCTGCTCCGCGGGTGGCAATGACACGGCTCGGTAACGGTCCGGCCGCCTCATTGCGTAGTGCAATTTCACATTACTATGTTACGGGTCACACCTCAGAGCGGGCCAGACCCCGGGCGGCACAGATCCCCCGTTGAACGGCAGACCGGCCCCCATTCCCGGAGTTGCACATGAACAGGCGTTCCCACGTCGCCCTCGCGGCGGCCATCGCGGCATCCCTCACCCTCGGCCTCGGTGCGTGCAGCAGCAGCAACAACAGCGGAGGCGGCGGCAACGGCGACCAGGCGGGCGTGACCACCCAGGGCAACGGCATCATCGGCGGGACGCCCGTGAAGGGCGGCACCCTCACCATCCTGTCGAACCAGGACTTCGACCAGCTCGACCCGGCCCGCAACTGGACCATGCCGGTCATGGACGTGGGCGTCCGGCTGCTCTACCGCACCCTCACCACCTTCAAGGCGGCCCCCGGCGCCGACGGCCTCAAGGTCGAGCCCGACCTGGCCACCGACCTCGGCACCCCCAGCGACGACGCCAGGACCTGGACCTTCCACCTGAAGGACGGCCTCACGTACGAGGACGGCACCCCGATCGTCGCCGGCGACATCAAGTACAACGTCGAGCGCTCGTTCTCCGCCGAACTGGCCGGCGGCCCCGACTACGCGGCCCGCTACCTGGCCGGCGTCGACGGCTACAAGGGCCCGCTGGCCGGCGAGCACCTCGGCAAGGACTCCATCGAGGTCCCGGACGCGAAGACCATCGTCTTCCACCTCAAGCGCCCGGTCGCCGAGTTCGGCCAGACCGTCACCCTGCCGACCTTCTCGCCCGTCCCGGTGGCGAAGGAGACCGGTGCCAACTACTCCAACCACCCGGTCTCCTCCGGCCCGTACAAGATCGAGTCCTACGACCGCGGCAAGCGCATGGTGCTGGTCCGCAACACCCACTGGGACGCGGCCTCCGACCCCGTCCGCAAGGCCTACCCGGACAAGATCGTCGTCGACCAGACCCTCAAGGGCACCGGCATCGCCGACCGCCTGATCGCCGACCAGGGCGACGACAAGAACGCCGTCTCGTACGTCGACCTGACGCCGGCCAAGATGTCCGAGGTCCTCACCAATCCGGACGTCAAGGCCCGTCTGATCAGCGAGAACGGTGGCTGCACCACCATGCTCGACATGAACACCACCAAGGCGCCGTTCGACAACGCCACGGTGCGCCGGGCCATGCAGTACGCGGTGGACAAGGAGTCCTTCGCCGCCGCGATGGGCGGCCCGGCGTTCAACGACATCGCCACCACCTACCTGCCGCCGGCCCTCACCAGCGGCGCCCCGGTCGACCACTTCATGATCAAGCCCGCCGGTGACCCGGACAAGGCCAAGCAGCTGCTCGCCGAGGCCGGCCTCCCGAACGGCTTCGACACCGAGATGGTCACCTCCACCGGTGGCAAGCAGCAGGCCGAGGCGATCCAGGCCGCCCTCAAGCGGGTCGGCGTGAACGTCACCATCACCACCGTCGACCCGACCGCCGTCAACTCCATCGTCGGCGACAAGGACAAGCAGCCCGGCCTGGCCCAGCTCGGCTGGTGTCCGGACTACCCGTCGGCCGGCACCTTCCTGCCGATGATCTACGACGGCCGCCAGGTCCGCGACAAGGGCAACAACGGCAACATGACCCGGTTCAACGACCCCGCGGTCAACGCCGAGCTCGACCGGATCGCCGGCCTGTCGGACCTGCAGAAGGCCAACGCCGCCTGGCTCGACCTGGACGCCAAGATCATGGACGCCTCGCCCGCCGTCCCGCTGGTCTGGCAGAAGAAGCCGCTGCTGGTCGGCTCCAACATCGCCGGCGCCTTCGGCTCGCCGATCTGGTCCGCGCAGATCGACTACGCGACCATCGGCCTCAAGTCCGTGAAGTAAGGCGGGAGTTCCCCACATGACCACCCCGCTCGCCCCGGCCCCGGCCGGGGGAGCGGGGGCCCCGGAGACTCCCAGGACCTCCGTCGCCCCCGCCTCCCCCTGGGCCCTCGCCCTGCACCGCGTCCGCCGGCAGAAGACCGCCCTGGTCGGTGCCGCCCTCATCGCGTTCTTCGTCCTGGCGGCCGTCCTGGCGCCGGTGCTCACCGCGATCAGCGGCACCTCGCCGGACGCCATCGACAAGAAGGCCGTCGACCCCTACCTCGGCGGCCTGCCCCGCGGCTCCCTCGGCGGCATCAGCCCCGAGCACTGGCTCGGCGTCGAACCGATGCTCGGCCGCGACATCTTCGCCCGGCTGCTCTACGGCGCCCAGATCAGCCTGCTGGTCGCCTTCGTCTCCGCCCTGCTGATCACCCTGATCGGCACCGTCCTGGGCATCACCGCCGGCTACTTCGGCGGCCGGGTGGACACCGTGATCAGCCGGTTCATGGACATCATGATGTCCTTCCCCAGCCTGATCTTCATGATCGCGCTGCTCTCGGTCGCCCGGAACGTCAACCGGGTGGTCCTGCTCATCGGCGTGATGTCGCTGTTCTCCTGGCCCTACATCGCCCGCGTGGTGCGCGGCCAGACCCTCTCGCTCAAGCACCGCGAGTACGTCGAGGCCGCCCGCGCCAGCGGCACCACCAACCGCCGGATCCTGTTCGGCGAGATCCTGCCCAACCTCACCGGCACCGTCATCGTCTACGTCACCCTCGCCGTCCCCGGCCTGATCGGCACCGAGGCGGCGCTGTCCTTCCTCGGCGTGGGCATCCGGCCGCCCACGCCCTCCTGGGGCCAGATGATCTCCGACGCGGTGCTCTACTACAAGGTCGACCCGATGTTCTTCATCCTGCCCAGCGCCTGCCTGTTCCTGGTGGTCCTGGCCTTCACCCTGGTCGGCGACGCCCTGCGGGACGCCCTCGACCCGAAGGGCAGCCGGACGTGATCGGATTCCTGCTCCGGCGCGTCCTCGCGATGGCCGCCACCCTGCTCGCGGTCTGCGCCCTCACCTTCGCGGTCTTCTACCTGCTGCCCAGCGACCCCGCCGCCCAGTTCTGCGGCAAGGACTGCTCCGCCGACCGGATCGAACTCGTCCGGCAGCAACTCGGCCTGGCCGACCCCCTGATCGTCCAGTTCTGGCACTACGTCACCGCGATCTTCGCCGGACGCTCCTACGGCACCGGCCCGTACGCCGTCCAGTGCGACTTCCCCTGCTTCGGCTACTCCTTCCAGTCCGCCCAGCCCGTCTGGGACCTGATGATGGACCGGCTGCCGACCAGCGTCTCGCTCGCCCTCGGCGCGTCCGTGCTCTGGCTGGTCCTCGGCGTCGGCACCGGCGTGCTCTCCGCGCTGCGCCGCAACACCTGGCTCGACCGCACCCTGATGGTCGGCACCATCGGCATCGCCGCCCTGCCGGTCTACTTCACCGCGATGATCCTGCTCTACCTGGTCGTCACCGTCGCCGGACTGCTGCCCTACCCGCGCTACATCGCGTTCGGCGAGGACCCGGTCGGCTGGGTCACCAACCTGATCCTCCCCTGGATCACCCTCGCCCTGCTGAACG
Source organism: Kitasatospora sp. NRRL B-11411 (assembly GCF_000721345.1). Lineage (NCBI taxonomy): Bacteria > Bacillati > Actinomycetota > Actinomycetes > Kitasatosporales > Streptomycetaceae > Kitasatospora > Kitasatospora sp. NRRL B-11411. The sequence continues at coordinate 127,381 of NZ_JOGH01000008.1, forward strand.
CCGCCCTCTACGCCCGGATGACCCGCAACTCCGTCATCGAGACGATGGCCGAACCGTACGTCCGCACCGCCCGCGCCAAGGGCCTGCGCGAACGCCGGGTCGTCGGCCGGCACGGACTGCGCCCCGCCCTCACCCCTGTCGCCACCATGCTCGGCATGGACCTCGGCGGGCTGCTGGCCGGCGCGCTCATCACCGAATCGCTGTTCAGCCTCCCCGGCATCGGCAAGCTCTTCGCCGACTCCCTCAACAAGGCCGACCAGCCGGTGATCATGGGCATCACCCTGCTCGCCTCCTTCTTCATCGTCAGCTCCAACCTGGTCGTGGACCTCGTCTACGCCTGGATCGACCCGAGGGCGAGGCTGTCATGACCTCCCACCCGCTGCTCGACGTGCACGACCTCGCCGTCGAGTTCACCACCGAGGAAGGCACCGTACGGGCCGTCAAGGGCGTCGACTTCACCGTCGAACGCGGCCGCACCCTCGGCATCGTCGGCGAATCCGGCTCCGGCAAGTCCGTCACCTCGCTGGCCGTCATGGGACTGCACCGCGGCGCCACCGTCACCGGCTCCGCCAGGCTCGACGGCACCGAACTCATCGGCGCCCCCGCCGAACGGCTCCGCAAGCTCCGCGGCCGCAGGATGGCGATGGTCTTCCAGGACGCCCTCACCGCCCTGCACCCCTACTTCACCGTCGGCGACCAGATCGCCGAGGCCTACCGCGAACACTTCGGCGGCAGCCGCAAGGCCGCCCTCGCCCGCGCCGTCGACGTCCTCGGCGACGTCGGCATCCCCGAACCCGCCCGCCGGGCCGAGGAGTACCCGCACCAGTTCTCCGGCGGCATGCGCCAACGCGCCATGATCGCCCTCGCGCTGTCCTGCGAACCCGACCTGGTCATCGCCGACGAACCCACCACCGCCCTCGACGTCACCGTCCAGGCCCAGGTGCTCGAACTCCTGATGCGCCTGCAGGTCGAACGCGGACTCGGCATCGTCATGATCACCCACGACCTCGGCGTCATCGCCCGGGTCGCCGACGACGTCCTCGTCATGTACGGCGGATCCGCCGCCGAACAGGCCCCCGCCGACACCCTCTTCACCACCCCCCGGCACCCCTACACCCGCGGCCTGCTCGACTCGCTGCCCCGCCTCGACGCCGAAGAGGGCGCCGAACTGCGCTCCATCCCCGGCAGCCCGCCCTCCCTGCTCGCCCCGCCCGCTGGCTGCGCCTTCCACCCCCGCTGCGCCGTCTACGCGGCCGAGCCCGACGCCCGCTGCACCGGCGACCGCCCCCTGCTGCGCACCGTCGCCGACGGCCACCGCAGCGCGTGCGTCCACGACGAGGTGACCGCATGACCACCGAGACCGCCCCGATCGCCGACGCCGCCGACTCCGGCGCGCCCGAAGCCCTGCTCAGCGTCCGCGACCTCGGCATGACCTTCCCCGGCCCGCGCGGCACCCTGCGCCGCAAGGCCGGCATCCGGGCCGTCGACGGCGTCAGTTTCGACGTCCGCCCCGGCGAGACGCTCGGCCTGGTCGGTGAGTCCGGCTGCGGCAAGTCCACCACCGGACGGATGCTGGTCCGGCTGCTCGACCCGACCGCCGGCAGCGTCAACTTCCGCGGCCAGGACATCACCCGGACCCCGCAGCACCGACTGCGGCCGCTGCGCAGCCGGTTCCAGATGATCTTCCAGGACCCGTTCGCCTCGCTCAACCCGCGGCAGACCGTCCAGCAGATCATCGCCGCCCCGCTGCGCGCCCAGGGCGCGACCAAGGAGAAGATCCGCTCCGAGGTCCGCGACCTGATCCGGCTGGTCGGCCTCGCCCCCGAACACCTGGAGCGCTACCCGCACCAGTTCTCCGGCGGCCAGGCCCAGCGCATCGGCATCGCCCGCGCCCTCGCCACCCGCCCCGAACTCGTCGTCGCCGACGAACCCGTCTCCGCGCTCGACGTCTCCATCCAGGCCCAGATCGTCGGCCTGATGGAACGCCTCCAGGCCGAACTCGGCGTCGCCTACGTGTTCATCGCGCACGACCTCGCCGTGGTCAAGCACATCAGCCACCGGGTCGCCGTCATGTACCTCGGCCGGATCGTCGAGATCGGCGACAAGCAGCAGGTCTACGACCACCCCGCGCACCCCTACACCAAGGCGCTGCTGTCCGCCGTCCCGCTGCCCGACCCGGCCGCCGAACGCACCCGCGAACGCATCGTCCTGCTCGGCGACCCGCCCAGCCCCGCCGACCCGCCCGGCGGCTGCACCTTCCACCCCCGCTGCCCCAAGGCCCAGGCCGTCTGCACGACCGAAGCGCCCCTGCTCACCCTCACCGCCCCGGGCCGCCAAGCGGCCTGCCACTTCCCGGAGTAGCACCACCGCGCCCCCGCCCCGACCGGCCGTCCGACCGCTTCCGCGGCCGGCCGGGGCGGGCCCACCCCCGTGAAAGGAACCACCGCCCCGTGGAAGGAAACGCCGCGCTGTCCTGGGACGGCTCCGCACCGCCGTCCGGCCGCCCCGAGACCTCCCGCACCGTCGACGCCGGACCGCTCGTCCTGCGGGTCACCGCCGTCGGCAGCGACACCGCCCCCGCCGTCACCGTCACCGCACTGCCGTCCCCCGGCGTGCTGCTGGTCGAGGCGGCCGCCGACACCCCGGACACCCGGCTGCGGATCGAATGGCAACTGCCCTGCACCGGCGCCACCGGCTACTGGACGCCCGACACCAACACCCGCTGGCTGCCCCCGAGTTGGGCCAAGCCGCGGGAAGCCTCGCTGCCCAAGGGCGCCCCCGTCGGCAGCCTGGTCGGCCCCGGCGACGCCGCCCTGTGCACCTTCGCGGTCGGCGAACCCGTCCGCCCCGTCACCATCGGCGAGGGCGCCGTCGAGGAGACCGGCCGCTACAGCTGGTGGGTCGAACAGGACGGCCCGCACCTCGCCCTGCGCCTCGACCTGAGCGGACGCCACTTCGCCGACACCGTAAGGGACTGCGCCGCCTGGTGGGCCACCCTCGCCCCCGCCCGGACCGTCCCCGACGCAGCCTTCGAGCCGGTGTTCTGCACCTGGTACGCACTGCACCTGGCGATGACCGCCGCCGACGTCGAACGGCTCGCCGAACTCGCCGCCCCGCTCGGCTTCCGCACGCTGATCGTCGACGACGGCTGGCAGACCGACGAACGCACCCGCTCCTACGCCACCACCGGCGACTGGCAGCCCGCCCCGCACGACTTCCCCGACTTCGCCGGACACGTCCGCCGGATCCAGGACCTCGGCCTCAACTACCTGCTCTGGCACGCCGTCCCGTTCGTCGGCGACCGCAGCGCCGCCGCCGAGCGGCTGGCCGGGCACACCCTCGCCCACCTGCCGCAACTGGAGACCTTCCTGCTCGACCCGCGCAGCGCCACCGTCCGCGCCCACCAGGTCGAACGGCTCGCCGCCGCCGTCGAACAGCACGGCGTCGACGGCCTCAAGCTCGACTTCGTCGACACCTTCGCCCGCGGACCGGTGCCCGGCGCCGCGCCCCGCACCGGCTCCCCGGAAGCGGACTGCGCCACCGTCGCGGAGGGCGTGCGGAAACTGCTGGCCGCACTCGACGCCCGGCTGCGGGCCGCCCGCCCCGACGTGCTGGTCGAGCACCGCCAGGACTACGTCGGCCCCGGCCTGTGGCCCTACGCCACCATGGTCCGGGCCACCGACTGCCCGCTCGGCGCGGTCGAGAACCGGGTCCGCACCGCCGACCTGCGGCTCACCGCCGGGCCGCTCGCCGTGCACGCCGACCCGCTGACCTGGCACCCGCAGGAGCGTCCCGAGCGGATCGCCGTCCTGCTCCAGTCGGTGCTGTTCGCCACCGCCCAGGTCTCCGTCGACCTCACCGCCCAGAGCGCCGACCAGCTGACCGCCCTGGCGTTCTGGCTGGGCGTCATGAAGGAGCACCGCGAGCTGCTCCAGCGCGGCGAACTGCGCCCGCACCGGCCCGAGTTGGCCTACCCGCTGATCGAGGCCCGCAGCGGCGCCCGGCTGGCCTTCGGCCGGTACGCGCCGCTGCCGCTGCGGGCCGAAGGCGGGTGGGAACTGCTGCTGGTCGCCAACGCCGACCAGGACACCCTGGTGCGGATCGACTTCGACCGCCCGCCCGGCCCCGTCGACCTGCTGGTGCAGGACTGCCTGGGCGGCACCGTCGCCCGGGCCCGGACCCCGGTCGGCGGGACGGAGCTGTCCGTCCGCGTCCCGACCGGGGGCCTGCTCACCCTGCGGCGCTGAGGGCGCGTCACACCTCCAGCTCGGCCTCGACCTTCTTCAACTGGTGCCGGGCCATCGCCAGGTTGGCCCGGTTCCGGTCCAGCGCCAGGTACAGGAACAGGCCCTTGCCGCTGCGCGAGGTCAGCGGCCGGATCAGGTGGTACTGGGTGGACAGGCTGATCAGGATGTCCTCGATCGCCTCGTTCAGGTTGAGCAGCTCCATCGCGCGCAGCTTGGCCCGCACCACGTCGGTGTTGCCCGCGGCCGCGACGTTCAGGTCCAGGTCCGCGTTGCCGCCGACGGTGCCCAGCGCCATCCCGCTGTTGTAGTCGACCAGGGCGACGCCGATGGTGCCCTCGATCGAACCCATGATGTCCTTGAGCGCGGTTTCCACAGCAGCCATTTTTTCCAAGTACCTCTTCCGTGAAAGGAATTGACGACCCGTCAGATCTCTGGAGCGACGGGTGTACCGCAGGGTGAGATGAGCGTCAGGGGTCAGAAGGACGTCCGGTCGAGGTCGGTGTCGGCCAGCGCGGCTATCCGCGCCCCGGCCCGGCGGGCCTCCAGGTGCAGCCGGCCCACGTTGGCCTGCGGACCGGCCAGCAGGGTCAGCACCGTGTACGCGCCGGCCGCGTACGTCGCGGTGTAGCCGCGCTCGCCGCGGGCGATCAGCTCCCGGAAGGCGCCCTGCCCGGTCGCCTCGGTCAGCCGGGAGCCGACGCCCAGCGCCGCCGCGGTCAGCGCGGCCACGCCCTCCGGCTCCAGCGCGGCCGCGTCGTGCGCCACCACCAGGCCGTCGATGGTCGCCACCAGCGAACCGGTCAGGTGCGGGACCCGCGCCCGCAGGCCCTGGAGCTCGGCCTGCACCTCGGCCTCCGGCAGCACGGGGATCCTCCTCGCGGTCAGTTGTCGAAAGGTCCGCTTCATGACTCGGTCGGCGGGACGGGGCGGGCGGGCGGGGCGGTCACAGGGCCTCCAGGGCAGCGCGTAGTCGGAGCAGCAGGCCCACCTCCGGGTCCGCGGAGTCGTAGGAGCGCGGACCGGGCGGCAGCAGCACGTCCGGTGGCGCGGCCGGCGGCACGGCGGCCGGGGACACCGCGGCCGGGGGCGGGTCGGGGACGGCGGCCGGCCGCGGGACGGCGAGCAGCCCCGCGGCGGCCAGCTGCCGGACGTCCAGCAGCGTGCCGTAGGTGGAACGCCCCAGCAGCCGGGCCAGCTCGGGCGCGGTGCGGGTGCCGTCGGCGGCGGCCAGCAGCGCCTGCCGGCGGCGGTGCGGCACCGCGGTGCGGCGGGTCGGGGCGGCGCCGGTGGCCAGCAGCGGCGCCCGGTCCAGCTCGGCGGACGGCCAGCAGCCGTCCAGCAGCGAGCGGCGGCGGCCGATCGCGCCGCGCAGCTCCAGCACCGAGAGCGGGCGGGCCAGGGCGAACACCGGGCGGGCGGCCGGGTCGAAGCGCAGCTCGCCGCCGTGCTGGGCCAGCGCGTCCTGCGCGCCGTCCAGGGTGGCGGCCAGCCGGGCGAGTTCGAGCTCGCCCGCCCCGGCCAGGCCGCTGCCCAGCAGGTACTCGGCGAGCCGCCCGGCCCCCAGCAGCAGGCTGTCCTCCCACTCCCGCACGGTGATCCGCCCGGCCCCGGTCAGCAGGTGGCCGACGGTCGCCGCGCCCGGCGCCTCGGCGTGCACCACCAGGCCGCCGGACAGGTGCACCGCGCCGTCCGGGCCGTGCAGGGCGCCGGTGGAGCCCTCCGCGGCGAGGTCGGTCAGCGCGGCCTCGAAGGTGGTGGCGGGCGCGCAGCTGGAGCGCCGGCGGCGCGGCAGCGGCGCGGCGTGGGCCCGCGGCCGGGGCGCCGGGGGCGTCGCGGGCCCGGCGGCCGGGGGCAGCGCGGTCAGGTACGGGCCGGGGACCTCGGCGGCCGGGCCGAACTGCCCGGCGGCGGGCACCAGTCGGTGCACCGAGACCGGCGAGGCGACCAGCAGCGGCGGCACCGTCGGCATGGGCGGCACGGCCGGTGGCGGCTCCGGGGCCGAGGAAAGGGCCGGGGCTGGGGAAAGGGCCGGGGCCGGTGCGGGGGCGAGGGTGTCGGTGGGCCGCATCAGGAGAGCACCAGCCGGTCGGCGATGGCGGCCAGCCGGAGCCGGGCCATCGCCAGGTTGGCGAGGTCCCGGTCCAGCCGCAGGTAGAGGAAGACGTTGGCGTCGAAGGCCGCGGGGACGAAGCGCAGCAGGTGGTAGTTGCCCGCCGAGGTGACGATGACGTCCTCGGCGGGCGGGGCGCCGCTGTCCGGGTCGGCGAACGACGGGGTCTGGGTGACGGCCCGGGCGAGCTCGGTGGCGTCCGCGGCGCCGACCTCGTGGTCGCCGTCGGGGCCGAGACCGGCGGTGCCTATGGCCAGGCCGTTGGTCCAGTCGACCAGGCTGACCCCCAGGGCGCCGGTGATCCCCATGGCTTCCGCAAGGCACTCCTCGATCCCGGGCACGTACCGCGTTCCCTCCCCACCGTGCGGGGCACGGTGCGTCGCCGTCACCGCCTTCACCTGCGGTAGTCTGACCGGGACGCAACGCTACCGGCGCTGCCACGGGAGAGCGAGACTTTCCGTCATATCCCTCGGGCATATGCACGAATGCGCTATGGTTCGCGGATTTTGAAGCGTCCCGGTGAAGGCGGCGGGGCGCGGGCGGTTCAGCTCTCCGGCCCCTTCTCCGGCGTCTGGACGGGGAGTTCGCGCAGCCGGGGGATGGGCGAGAAGAGCACCCAGAGCGCGGAGGCGGTGGCGCCGACCGCGGCGGTCCACAGCGCGGGGCGCAGGCCGATGGTGCTGCCGAGCAGGCCGCCGAGCAGCGAACCCAGCGGGCGGACGCCGTAGTTGACGGCCTGGTAGGCGCCGAAGACCCGGGAGCGCAGGGCGTCGGGGATGCAGGCGGCGAAGATGGTGCCGGCCGAGATGTCCAGGATCATCACGCCCACGCCGGAGAGGAACTCGGCGCCGAACAGCAGGGCCGCGGAGGTGGCGACCGAGCCGCCCGCGAGCGGGACCAGCAGCAGCGGGGCGGGGAAGAGCACCAGGCCGAGCAGGAACGCGGGCCCGATGCCGATCCGGGCGGCGAGCCGTCCGGTGAGGGCCGCGCCGAGCAGGGTGCCGACGGCGGCGGCGCCCATCACCGCGCCCAGCAGTCCGGCGCTGAAGTGGAGTTCCCGGGTGGCGTAGAGGACGAACAGCGCGCCGATGACGAAGGTGAACAGGTTGACGGTGGCGGTGCCGAGCAGCGAGGCCCGGACCACCGCGTCCTGCCGGATCCAGCGCAGGCCCTCCGCGGCGCCGCTGTGCTCCTTCTCGGCGCGCGGCGGTTCGGCCGGGTCGATCCTCCGCAGGAACAGCGCGGAGACCAGGAAGGAGGCCGCGTCGACCACCAGCGCCAGCGGGGCGGCCAGCAGTTGGACCAGCAGGCCGCCGAGGCCGGGGCCGGCCACGTAGGTGGCGGCCCGGCTGCCGTTGATCAGCGCGTTGCCGCTGAGGTACTGCTCGGCGGGCACCAGGGCGACGAACAGCGGCGGGTTGCAGACGTTGAAGAACACCGACAGCGCGCCGACGGCGAGCACCACTGCGTACAGCTGGGTCAGCGTCAGCACCCCGGCCGCGTGGGCGAGCGGGACGGTCAGCAGGACGGCGGCGCGGCCCAGGTCGGTGGCGATCATCACCCGGCGGCGGCGCCCGTAGCGGTCGGCCCAGCCGCCCGCGTGCAGCGAGAGCAGCAGGTAGGGCAGGTAGCCGGCGGCGGTCAGGTAGCCCATCTGGGCGGCGGTGGCGTGCAGGGTGGAGACCGCGATCAGCGGGACGACCAGCAGGGTGATCTGGTCGCCGAGCGAGGAGACGGTCTGGCCGGTCCAGTAGCGGCGGAAGGCCGGTTCGTGGAGCAGCGCGGGTATCCGGCGGCGGACGGCGGCGGCCGGGCGGGTGTCGAGGAGGCTCACGGCGCCGTGCCCTCCGGGGTGTCGGTGGGGACGGCGAGCCGGATCAGCTGGACGGCCCGGGCGCCCTCGGGGGGCGGGCCGGGGCGGCCCAGCCGCTCCGTGTAGGGGCGGGTCAACTCCTCGATGCGCGCGGTGAGTTCGGTGAGTTCCTCGGCGGTGACCAGGACGGCGCTGTCGCCGAAGGAGGCGGCCTCGCGCCACTCGGGGGCGTCGGTGCCGCGGTGCAGCAGCCAGCCGGTGGCGCGGGCGAAGTAGCCGTCCAGCACGGCCCGTTGCAGGGCCTCGGTGGCGGCGGCCTGCTCCGGGTCGGCGGGGGAGGCGTCCCAGCTGGTGAAGGCGGCGGTCGCCCGCCAGGGCTTCTCCCGGCCGCGCCCGCCGCCCGCCTCCTCGACCAGGCCGTACTTGGCGAGCTGGCGCAGGTGGAAGGAGCAGCTCGCCACCGATTCGGTGCCGAGCAGCTCCGCCGCCCGGGTCGCGGTCAGCGGCCCGTGCAGGCGGAGCAGGCCCACCAGTGCCATCCGGGTGGGATGGGCGTAGGCGCGCAGGGCGCGCGGATCGGTGAGCCGGATGGCCGGCAGCTCTTCGCTCATGTTCTAAAGCTATCTTTAGAAAGAACTCTTTACAAGCTGCCGGCCTGCGGGTTCCGGCGGATCACATTCCGGTCAGGAGACCGGACCCACCTTGACGGTGGTGAGCCTGCCGCCCTGGGTCTCCCGGACCACCTCGATCCGGGTGCCGGTGTCCGGCACCCTCACCCCGAGCTGCGGGAGCGCCGGATCGGTGTACACCCCGGAGTGGTCGTCGAACGCGGGCACCGCGGGCTCGGACGGCACCTCGGTTGCCGCGCCCGCCTTGTGCAGGGTGAAGCCGGTGGTCGGCTTCAGCGAGAAGGGCGCGTCGTACGGCTGCGACCGCCCGTTGGTGACGGAGCCGTCCGCGAACCGCAGTGCCTTCGGGTGCGCGTCCACCGGCAGGATCAGGCCGCCGCCCGGGTGGTCGGCGGTGTTGTTGTCGCCGTAGCCGGTGTCCCACAGCCAGACCAGGACGCCCTCCTGGTACGGGTAGGTGTCGATCACGTTGGCCTTGCCCGGCACGCCCGAGTAGCCGAAGTTGTACGGGCCGGTCTTCAGGAAGGCGCCGTAGCCGGCGTAGCGGCGGTTCTCCACCAGGTACGCCCGCGGGTGCTGCTGGACGGCGTCCTTGCCCCGGATGGCCGAGAAGCCGACCTCGGTCCAGCCGTTGTCGCCGTTCTCCGCGCCGTCGCTCAGCAGCACCGAGCCGTCGGCGGTCAGCCGCACCGCGTCGACCAGCACGCCCTTGCCGTGGGTGTTGGAGTCGGAGGTGACGTGGAAGCGCACCTGCACGCTCTTGCCGAGGTAGGCGTCGAGCGGGACGTGCAGCTGCTGCCAGGCGTTGGAGGTGCCGCTCAGGCCGGGGGTCAGCGCGGGGGTGTCGCCGATCGGCTGCCCGTCGACGGTGCCGTGCAGCGGCGTCCAGGTCCGGCCGCCGTCGGTCGAGCCCTCGATCGTGAAGAAGTCGTAGTCCTGCTCGGTGTCCCACCAGGCGGCCGCGTCCAGTGCGGCCGAGTCGGTGGCGCCGGTCAGGTCGACGGTGCGGGAGAGCACGGCGTCCAGGTTGTCGCCGGTGTCGCTCCACCACTGCTTGCCGCCCTCGTACGGGTCGGCCAGCGAGGTGGTGGTGGTGCTCGGCGGCAGGTGCACCAGGACGGCCTGCGCCTGGTCGGTGTGGTAGCCGCTGACGCCGAGGGTGTGGCTGGAGCGGGTCGCGGCCTGCGCCTCGTCGTAGTCGAGCCAGCCCATCTGCAGCTTGCTCCAGGCGTCCAGGTCGCCCGGGTACTCGCCGGTGGTGTTCTTGCCCTTGCCCAGGTACGAGGCGGAGGACATCAGCGACCAGAAGCTGACCGAGTTGTCGCCGCCGGTGGTCGGGTACAGGTCGGGCAGGCCGAGGTTGTGGCCGTACTCGTGCGAGAAGAGGCCGACGCCGCTGTTCTCGCCCGCCTGCACGTAGTCGTAGGCGTAGAGGCCGGAGTCGCCCAGCGGGACGCCGCCGATCTTGTTGCCGGCCGGGCCGGTCCGGCCGGTCGGGTCCGAGAAGGCCCAGCTGCGGTGCGCCCACAGGGCGTCGCCGCCCTGCGCGCCGCCGCCCCAGGTCTCGTCGACGCCGGCGTGGACGACGACCAGGTTGTCGAGGTAGCCGTCCGGCTCGTCGAAATCGCCGTCCTTGTCGTAGTCGTAGCGGTCCTGGGTGTCGTACTGCGCCAGTTCCGCCTTGACGTCCGCCGCGGTGCGGCCCTTGGCGATCTCGCCGTCGTACCACGCCTTGGTGGCGTCCCGGATGAACTCCTGGGCCTGGGTCCACGCGCCGCCGCCCTGGGGGCCCTTGTTGGAGCCGTAGCGGGCCTCGTTCCACGGCACGGTCACCCAGTCGGTGACGGTGCCCTGGATGTCGTACCGGCCCGAGGACTGGGTCCGGTAGAAGTTGCGCATCGAGTTCGCGCCGGGCGTCGGGTCGAAGAACATCTTCTGGTAGTAGTCGCGACTGAAGTCGCTCTCCCAGTAGGTGTGGGTGTCGCTCCTGTCCGGCTTCGGGATCGCGTCGTGCTTCGGGCCCGGGGTGCCGCCGTAGCGGGCCTGGCCGTTGTACTGGGTGGTGTCGTCCACCTGGTCGCCGAACTGGGCCAGGATCACGAACACCTTGTCGGTGCGCTTGTTGGCCAGCTGGACGTAGTCGTTGCCGACCTTGACCTTGGCCGGCGCCGACTTGCCGTCCTTGGCGACCTTGCCCTGGTTGACCTGCGCCAGGGCCTGGGCCTTGAGGGCCTGCCGGGCCTTCTCCTGCGGCGGCAGCGGGGAGGGCGGCGCCTCCCGGCCGTCCGCGGCCTGCTGGGCCGTCAACTCGGCGGCGGGCCCGTGAGGTTGGGCGAACGCGGGGGTGGTGGTCAGTGCTATCGCACCGGTGGTCAGCGCAGCCATGAGGGCTGTGGGAAGTCTGCGCAAGTGACCCGGTCCTCTCTCAAGGGTGGGTAAACGGATGGCCGGTAATATTTCACATGTCATCCACTACGGGGAAGGGGGTGCGCCCGCCTCCCGGCCCAGGCCCAACTTTTCGCGGAAGAAGGCCAGTTCCTGCACCGCGACCCGCTCCAGCGCCCCGTCCGGCAGCATGTGGCTCACCCCCGGCAGCGGCAGCACGGTGTGCGCCCGCCCCGCCCGGGTCAGCGCCTCGGACAGCCGCAGGGTGTGCGAGGGGTGCACGTTGTCGTCCGCCAGGCCGTGGACGAGCAGCAGCGGCCGGCGCAGCCCCGGCGCGTCGCCGAGCAGGCAGTCCGCCGCGTACCCCTCCGGGTTGTCCTGCGGCAGGCCCAGGTAGCGCTCGGTGTACGCGGTGTCGTACTGCCGGAAGTCGGTCGGCGGGGCGCCCGCGCTGGCCGCGTGGAACACGTCCGGGCGGCGCAGCACCGCCAGCGCCGCGAAGTACCCGCCGTACGACCAGCCGCGCACCCCGACCCGGGACAGGTCCAGGTCCGGGTGCGCGGCGCCGAGCGCCCGCAGCGCGGCCACCTGGTCGTCCAGCGCGACCTGCGAGAAGCGGCGGAAGACCGCCCGGGTGAAGTCCGGCGAGACGAACGGGGTGCCCCGGTTGTCCACCGTCACCACGGCGAAGCCCCGGTCGGCCCACCACTGCTTGAACTGCCAGCGGCGCGGCTCGTTGGCGATCACCTGGAAGCCCGGACCGCCGTACACGTCCAGCAGCACCGGCAGCCGGCGGCCCGGCACGTGCCTGCGCGGGTACAGCACCGCGGCGGGCAGGGCGAGTTCGGTCACCCGGGACAGCAACGGGCGCGGACGGTAGGGGAGTTCGGCCGTCAGGTCGGGGAAGTCCGTGCGGCCCGCGGGAGTTCGCAGTTCGCGGCGGACGCCGTCCAGCGAGGCCGAGGTGAGCAGCAGCACGTCCCCGGCGTGGGCGGCCACCGCGTGCACGCCCGCGCCCGCGGTCAGCTTCTCCAGCGCCCCGGTGCCCGGGTCGAGCAGGAACACGTGCTGGTCGGCCGGGTCGCCGTCGCCCGCCTCCAGCAGCAGCCGCCCGTCGGGCCGCGGGCCGACCACCCGGCGCACCTGGAGGCGCTCGTCGGTGAGGATCTTGCCGTCCAGCGCCACCCCGCGGGCGGCCGGGGTGTCGGCGGAGGTCAGCACCCGGCCGTCGGCCAGCCGCAGCGGGGTGCCGGGCAGCGGGTCGACCCAGAACTCGTCCTCGGTGCGGCTCAGTTCGCGGGTGGCGCCGGTCGCCGGGTCGGCGCTCAGCAGCAGCACGCGCTGCTGCAGCCGGTCCGCGACGGTCAGCAGGATCTCGCCGCCGCCCTCCCAACCCGCTGCCGTCAGGTACGGGAACTCGCCGGTGTCCCAGCGCAGTTGCGTCGGGGCGCCGCCCGGGCGCAGCACCCACAGCTGGACGTCCGCGTTCGGGCCGCCGGCCTGCGGGTAGGCGAAGGACTCCGGGGCCGCCTCCGGGTGCGCCGGGTCGGCGAAGTGCCGCAGCGGCAGGGCGGATTCGTCCACCCGGGCGGCCAGCAGCGCGCTGCCGTCCGGCGCCCACCAGTGGCCCCGGGTGCGGCCCAGCTCCTCCTGCGCGGCGAACTCGGCCACGCCCCACAGCGCGCCGTCCGCCGGGCTGATCCGCCCGCCCGGCGTCAGGTGCAGCGCCCCGCTGGCCACGTACGCCACCACCGAGCCGTCGGCGTTCGGCCGGGGGTCGAACGCGGGCCCGGCGACCGGGAGTTCGGTGCTGGTGCCGGCCTCGGTGTCGCACCGGAAGACCCGGCCGTCCAGCGCGAAGACGGCCCGGGACAGGTCGGCGGTGGCCGCGAACGAGCCGATGCCGGGCGCCCACAGCCGGATCCGCTCGCGCAACCGGCGCTCCAGCGGCGGCAGTTCGGCGGCCGCGCCGGTGCGCCCCGGGGCGATCGCCACCGGGTCGGCGACCAGCCGCTCCCGGCCGGTGGCCAGGTCGTAGTGCCAGAGCCGCTCGACCGGGTCGGTGGCGCCGGTCGAGCGCAGGAACAGGGCGCGGCCGGCGTCGGCGGACAGGGTGACGGCGCGCGGGGCGCCGTAGCTGAAGCGGCCGGTGGCGGCGCTCAGCGCGAGGTAGGGGTCGGTGTGAGTCACCCGCCGATGGTTGCCGTGCCCGGCCCCGGTCGGCTAGAAGTATGCAGTGTGAAATGTCACACAGCATTTGGAGGGTGCGCATGAAGGATCCGGGGAACCCGCGGACCGCTCCGGCCGCCGACCCGCCCGCGCCACTGCCCGGCAGCACCACCCTGTTCACCCTCGACCCCGGCACCGCCCACCTCAACCACGGCTCCTACGGCGCCGTCCCCGTCCCGGTCCAGCGCCGGCAGGCCGAACTCCGCGCCGCCCTCGAACGCGACCCCGACGGCTTCTTCCAGGACGCCCCCGACCGGATCGCCCGGGCCCGCGCCGAGATCGCCGCCGCCCTCGGCGGCCACCCCGACCGGCTCGCCCTGACCACCAACGTCACCGAGGCCGTCGCCGTCGCCCTGGACTCCGTCCCGCTCGGCGCCCGCGAACAGGTCCTGGTCACCGACCACGGCTACGGCGCGGTCACCCGCGCCTGCGAACGCCGCGCCGCCGAGACCGGCGCCGTGGTGCGCCGGGTCCGGATCTCCCCGCACGCCCCCGACGAGGACGCCGTCGCCGAACGCGTCCTGGCCGCCGTCACCCCGCACACCAGGGTCGCCGTCCTCGACCTGGTCAGCTCGCCCACCGCCCGGGCCGTCGCCACCCCCGCCCTGCTCGCCGCGCTGCGCGAACGCGGCGTGACCACCGTGGTCGACGCCGCGCACGCCCCCGGCGCCCTGCCCGTCGACCTCGGCGGCGCGGCCGGCGGCGCCGACTTCTGGGCCGGCAACCTGCACAAGTGGGCCTTCGCCCCGCGCGCCGCCGCCGTCCTCGCCGTCGACCGGCCCTGGCGGCCCAGGGTCCGCCCGCTGACCCTCTCCTGGGAGCACGACCGCGGCTTCCCCCGCCGGGTCGAGTGGCGCGGCACCTTCGACTACACCCCGTGGCTGGCCGCCCCCGCCGGCCTCGCCCTGCTCCACCGGATCGGCGCCGACCGGCTGCGCGACCACAACGACCGGCTCGCCGCGTACGGACAGCGGCTGCTGGTCGAACGGGCCGGCCTGCGGGCCCTCCCGGCCCTGCCCGGCCTCGGCATGCGCGCCGTCCGGCTCCCGCCCGGCACCGCCGAGCAGGAGCACGCCGCCAAAGCCCTGATGACCGCCGTCCGCCGCACCCTCGACACCCGGGTCGCGGTCCGCCCCTGGCCCGGCGGCGGCATCCTCCGGATCAGCGCCCAGCTCTACAACCGCCCCGAGGAGTACCGGCGGCTGGCCGACGGCCTGGCCCGCCTGCTCACCCGCTGACGGGCCTGCTCGCCCGCCAGCCGCGTCCCCAACCTCACAGGACAGAACAGCTAGCGCGCGGCGCGCAGCTCCGCCAGCAGCATGCCCTGGTCGGCGAGCAGCTCGGTCAGGATCCGCCGGGCCGTCCGCAGCAGCTCGGCGACGTCCGCGCCGGCCAGGGCGTACACCACCGTCGACCCCTCGCGGGTCGAGGTGACCAGGCCGGAGCGGCGCAGGACGGCGAGCTGCTGGGAGAGGCTGGACGGTTCGACGTCCAGCTCGGCCAGCAGCCCCCGCACCGGCGTCGGGCCGGCCTGGAGCAGTTCGAGGACCCGGATTCGCACCGGGTGGCCGAGCATCCGGAAGAACTCGGCCTTGGCCTGGTACAGCGGTACGGGCATGCTTCCTCCCCTCTCCGGCGGCACGCAGGCCGCCGCTCCCGCGCTCAGACCTCCAGCGACGCCTCGATCCGCTTCAACTGGTGCCGGGCCATGGCGAGGTTGGACCGGCTGCGGTTCAGCGCGAGGTACAGGAACAGGCCGCGCCCGCCGGCGGTGGTGAGCGGCCGGATCAGGTGGTACTGGCCGGTGAGGGTGACCAGGATGTCCTCGATGCCGTCGTCGTGGAGGTTGAGCATCTCCATGGCCCGCATCTTGGCACGGACCAGGTCCGTGTTGGCGGCCGCGGCGACGTTCATGTCGAGCTCGCCGCTGTCCCCGAGGGTGCCGAGCGCCATGCCGCTCCCGTAGTCCACCAGGGCCACGCCCATGGCGCCCTCGATGGTCATGGCTTCCTTGAGCGAGGTTTCGAGATTCGCCATCGCCTGTCCTCCTGCTGTCGTGTGCCGTCGTGCGCGGTTGCGCACCGCCGTGGCCGGCCGGCCGGGTCGATCGGCACGACTGTAGGAACGGGACCGCACTGCGGCCGGGTGTTGACCGCAATCTTTCGGATCTGCCCGGAACGGGGCCGGGAAGTACCGAACTGCCGACCACTTGAAGACATTTGCAACTCCGGATGTGAACAGTTCGCCCGGACGCGGTTCCGGCCCCCGCCCCCGGGGAACCGCCCGGCCCGCACCGGGCCCCGGCCCGCTAACCTGATCCACCGTCAAGCTGCGGGCGGCGCCGGGCCGCCCGGGAGACGAGGGGGACACAGGTGTCCGACGGACCGTACGAAGGGCCGGTGCTCCAGCCCCTGCACCCCGGGGACCCGGTCCAGGTCGCCGGGTACCGGCTCGCCGCCCGGCTCGGTTCGGGCGGCATGGGCGTGGTCTACCTCGCCCACAGCCCCGCCGGACAGCCCCTCGCGCTCAAGGTGATCCGCCCCGACTACGCCGAGGACCCGGCCTTCCTGCAGCGCTTCGCCCACGAGGTGGCCGCCGCCCGCCGGGTGCACGGCGTGTACACCGTGCCCGTGGTGGCCGGCAGCACCACCGGCCCGCAGCCCTGGCTCGCCACCGCCTACGTCGCCGCCCCCTCGCTGCAACGCATGCTCCGCGCGCACGGCCCGCTGCCCCCGCACGCCTGCCTGCTGCTGACCGCCGGCATCGCCGAGGCCCTGCAGAGCATCCACGAGGCCGGCATCGTGCACCGCGACCTCAAGCCCGGCAACGTGCTGCTGGCCGCCGACGGCCCCAAGGTGATCGACTTCGGCATCGCCCGCGCCGCCGACGGCACCACGCTCACCCGCACCGGCGAAGGCCCCGGCACCCCCGGCTTCATGGCCCCCGAACAGTTCCTCGGTTCCGCCGTCACCCCGGCCGCCGACGTCTTCTCGCTCGGCGTGCTCGCCCACGTCGCCGCCACCGGCCGGCACCCCTTCGGCGACGGCAACTCGCACGTCCTGCACTACCGGATGATCCACGAGGCGCCCGACCTCGCCGACTGCCCGCCCGCCCTGCGCGATCTGGTCGCCGCCTGCCTGGCCAAGGACCCCGCCCACCGCCCCGCCCCCGCCGAGGTCATCGCGCACTGCGCCCGGGCCGCCGGGCCCGGCGGGCTCAGCCGCGGCGAGGACTGGCTCTCCCGGGGCCTCGCCACCGAACTCGACCTGGCCGCCGCGGCCCAGCGGCAGCCGCACCCGCCGCTGCCCACCGCGGCGTCCACCGCTGCTCCCGATCCGGCTTCGGCTCCCGCTCCGGCGCCTGCCCCGGCTCCGGTGCCCGCTCCGGCTCCGGTGCCCGCTCCCGTGTGGTCCGTCCCCGTGCTGTCCGCCCCCATGGTGCCCGTCCCGGTGGTGTCAGCCCCGGTGGCGGCCCCCGCCGCCGCGCCGCAGGACGCCGCGCCGCGGGACGCCGTGCCGTCGCCGATGCCGCCGCCGGCCGGGCGGGTCGTGGTCGCCCCCGCCGGCAAGCCGGTCAGCACGCCCGCGCTGGCGTCCGCGGTGATCTTCGCGCTGCTCGTCCTCGGCGGCACCGTCGTCGGGCTGGTGTCGCTGATGTCGCGCTGACGGCCGGGCCGGGACGCTCCCGGTGACGGCTCCGCGAAGTGCCGGAAAAGTCTGATGTTGATGTCACTCCAGACGGGTAATCTCAGGCTGAGATGCTCGATCACCACACCCCACGCACCCGCTGCGCCCCGTCGCCCCTCCGGGCCACGGCCCCGCAGCCGCAGGCGTCGCCGTCTGCGTTCTCGTCCAGCCACACCCACGGGAAGAACAGGTGACGCCAGTGCCCGGCAAGCCCATGCCCGAAGAGCAGCTCGACCCCGCCGCCGAGGAGCAGCTCAGCCCCGCCGAGCGCTACGCGGCCTCCCGCGCGCGCGCCAAGGAGCAGGCCACCGCCTTCTACGGGTTCCAGCAGCTGTACGACTTCCCGCTCGACGACTTCCAGGTCCGCGCCTGCCGCACCCTGGAGGACGGCAAGGGCGTCCTGGTCGCCGCGCCGACCGGCTCCGGCAAGACCATCGTCGGCGAGTTCGCCGTCCACCTGGCGCTGGCCGGCGGCCGCAAGTGCTTCTACACCACGCCGATCAAGGCGCTGTCGAACCAGAAGTACGGCGACCTGGTCAAGCGCTACGGCCAGGCCAAGGTCGGCCTGCTGACCGGCGACAACTCGGTCAACGGGGACGCGCCGATCGTCGTGATGACCACCGAGGTCTTGCGCAACATGCTGTACGCGGGCTCCAACGCCCTCGACGGCCTCGGCTACGTGGTGATGGACGAGGTGCACTACCTCGCCGACCGGTTCCGCGGCGCCGTCTGGGAGGAGGTCATCATCCACCTCCCCGAGTCGGTGACGCTGGTGTCGCTCTCCGCGACGGTCTCCAACGCCGAGGAGTTCGGCGACTGGCTGGACACCGTCCGCGGCGGCACCGAGGTGATCGTCTCCGAGCACCGCCCCGTCCCGCTCTGGCAGCACGTGATGGCCGGCAACCGGATGTACGACCTGTTCGCCAGCCCCGACCGGGACGGCCGCCCCAAGGGCAGCCTGAAGAACCCCGCCAAGGCCGTCAACCCCGAACTGGTGCGCCTGGCCCGCTCCGAGGCCGACCGCGGCCGGGACCGGTTCGCCCGCGGCCGGGGCCGCTCGATGCCCACCGGCCGCCCCGGCCGGGTCTGGACGCCGAACCGGGTCGACGTGATCGACCGGCTCGACGCCGAGGGCCTGCTGCCCGCCATCACCTTCATCTTCAGCCGGGCCGGCTGCGAGGCCGCCGTCCAGCAGTGCCTCAACTCCGGCCTGCGGCTGAACCGGGACGCCGACCGCTTCAAGGTCCGCCAGTTCGTCGAGGAGCGCTGCCGCGACATCCCCGACGAGGACCTGCACGTCCTCGGCTACTACGAGTGGCTGGACGGCCTGGAGCGCGGCATCGCCGCCCACCACGCCGGCATGCTGCCCCGGTTCAAGGAGGTCGTCGAGGAGCTGTTCGTCCAGGGCCTGGTCAAGGCGGTCTTCGCCACCGAGACGCTCGCCCTCGGCATCAACATGCCCGCCCGCTCGGTGGTCATGGAGAAGCTGGTCAAGTGGAACGGCGAGACCCACGCCGACATCACCCCCGGCGAGTACACCCAGCTCACCGGCCGGGCCGGCCGCCGCGGCATCGACGTCGAGGGCCACGCCGTCGTGCTCTGGCAGCGCGGACTCGACCCGGAGGCGCTGGCCGGCCTGGCCGGCACCCGCACCTACCCGCTCAAGTCCTCCTTCCGCCCCTCGTACAACATGGCCGTCAACCTGGTCGGCCAGTTCGGGCGGCACCGCTCCCGCGAACTGCTGGAGACCTCCTTCGCGCAGTTCCAGGCCGACCGCTCGGTGGTCGGCATCGCCCGGCAGGTGCAGCGCAACGAGGAGGGCCTGGAGGGCTACCGCGAGTCGATGACCTGCCACCTCGGCGACTTCGACGAGTACATGCAGCTGCGCCGCGACCTCAAGGACCGCGAGAACGCGCTCGCCCGCGAGGGCTCCAACCAGCGCCGCAACGCCGCCGTCGAAGCCATCGAACAGCTCAGGCCCGGCGACATCATCCACGTCCCGACCGGCAAGTTCGCCGGCCTCGCGCTCGTCCTCGACCCCGGCCTGCCGCCGGACGGCCGCAGCGGCCGCGGCGGGCACCACCGGCACCCCGACTTCCAGGACGGGCCGCGCCCCGTCGTGCTCACCGCCGAACGGCAGGTCAAGCGCCTGGCGATGATCGACTTCCCGTACCCCGTCGCCGCCGTGGACCGGATGCGGATCCCCAAGTCCTTCAACCCGCGCAGCCCGCAGTCCCGCCGCGACCTCGCCTCCGCGCTGCGCACCAAGGCCGGCCACCTCGAACCCGAGCGCCACCGCAAGGGCCGCGCCGCCGCCGCCGACGACCCCGAGATCAGCCGGCTGCGCACCGCCCTGCGCCAGCACCCCTGCCACGGCTGCGACGAGCGCGAGGACCACGCCCGCTGGTCCGAGCGCTACCACCGCCTGCACCGCGACACCGAACTCCTCGAACGCCGGATGCGCTCGCGCACCCACACCATCGCCCGCACCTTCGACCGGGTCTGCGGCCTGCTCGCCGACCTCGGCTACCTCAGCGGCGACACCGTCACCGCCGACGGCAAGCGCCTGGCCCGGCTCTACGGCGAACTCGACCTGCTCGCCTCCGAGTGCATCCGCGAAGGCGTCTGGGACGGCCTCGCCGCCGCCGAACTCGCCGCCTGCGCCTCGGCGTTGGTCTACGAGGCCCGCCAGTCCGACGACGCCACCGCCCCGCGCGTCCCCGAGGGCGGCGCCAAGGAGGCGCTCGGCAGGATGGTCCGGATCTGGAGCCGGCTCGACGACCTGGAGGAGCAGCACAAGATCTCCACCGCCGAAGGCGTCGGCCAGCGCGAACCCGACCTCGGCTTCGCCTGGACCGCCTACCGCTGGGCCCTCGGCCACGACCTCGACGCCGTCCTGCGCGACGCGGACATGCCCGCCGGCGACTTCGTCCGCTGGACCAAGCAGCTCATCGACGTCCTCGGCCAGATCCAGGACGCCGCCGGCGACAACGCGGAGCTGCGCAAGACCGCCCGCAAGGCGGTCGACGGCATGCGGCGCGGCATCATCGCGTACTCGTCGGTGGGCTAGCCGTTCCGGCGAACGGGCCCGGCCGCTCCCCCGAGGGGAGCGGCCGGGCCCGTTCGCGTCCGTCACCGGCCCTCAGGCCGCCAGCAGGTGCTGGAGCAGCTCGCGGTACGCGCGGAGGGACAGGCGCAGTTCCTCGGTGCGGGCCGGGTCGTCCGGGTCGTTCCGGTGCGAGCCGTCGCCGTCGGCGTGCCACGCCTCGCGCAGGGCGGTGCGGCGCTCGTGCAGGCCGTCGGTCAGCCGGCGCACCGTCTCGTCCAGCGCCTCGTCCGCCTCCTGGACGGCCCGGCCGGGGTCGTCCACGAAGCTGCCCACCGCGTGCTCCAGCCGGCCGGTCAGCCGCGAGGCCAACTCCGGCGGCAGCAGCGGGCCGGAGCCGAGGTCCGAGCCGGAACCGGAGTCCGGGCCGGCGTCCGAGCTGGCGTCGGCCAGGGCCGGCGGGTTCCCGGCGGTGGAGCGCGGGCGGGCGGGCCCCGGGGCCTTCGCCGGGTCGGCGGGGTGCCGGGCGGTGTCGGCGGCGCGGTCGTCGGTGGCGGGATCGAGGGCGGAGTCCAGGGCGCCGGGGCGCTCGGCGGGGGCGGGACGGGGCGGAGTGGCGGGCGTCCGGCCGGGGCCCTGACCGGTGCCGGTGCCGGAGACGAAGCGGCCGCGGTTGGTGACGGGGTCGTTGGTGGTCATGCTGTCCTCCTCGGGGAACGGTGGAGCGGGCGGTGCCGGCGCGGGAGTCCGGTCCGTGCTCAGGCGTGGTGCTCGCGCCGGGTCGGCACCCGTCCGGCGCGGCGGCCGACCGGGGCCTTGGCCGGGCCGCGGGCGTGGGCGCGCTCCGGCTCGCCGCCGGCGCCGACCAGGGCGGTGAACAGCTCCCGGGCCCGGAGCAGGGCCGCGCGCTGCTCCTCGGTGTCCGCGGGCCGCCCGGCGGCGTCCGGGAGGGAGAGCGCGTGCAGCTCCCGGTAGGACTCGACGTGCTCGCCGTGGTCCACCGAGATGGTGTCGATCTGCGCGTCCACGTCGGAGTCGGGGTAGCCGCGGTCGCGGGCCACCCGGGCAAGCAGCGCCTCCGCATTGGCCAGGGCCTGCCGGGGGTCGTCGACGAAACGCGCCTTCACCTGCGCCCACTGCTCCTCGGCCCGGGCCCGCTCGGCGCCGCTCAACGGCGTGAGGGTCAGCTCCCGGTGGCGCTCCACCCGCAGCGCGAGCTCGCGCTCGGCCGCGGCGGTGTCACCGCCGTGCCGGGCGACGGTGCGCTCGTACTCGGACCCGAACCGGCGGCTCAGGCCGGGGCGCTGCTGCCGGTGGCGGACGGCGAACGCACCGAGTGCCGCCACCACCACGGCGATCACGACGATCGCCACGATCAGACCGCTGGACATCCTCTGCCTCCTGACCCGAGGCCGCCCGTCCGGGGCCACCCCGCTTCGGTTCGCTCCCGGCATCGGGTGACCCGTGTACGGCTCCCCAAACAACTCCGACTTCCTGACGGCCCGTCAAACGGCTCCGGCCGCTCCGTCGAGGGGAGCGGCCGGGCCCGATGGCGGGAGGGCGAGCGGGTCAGGGGCAGGCCTCGCCGAACTTGACGACCCCCAACGTCACCGGCTGCCCGTTCAACGCCGTGCCGGCCGCCGGGGCCTGCGAGCACACCTTCCGGTTCCGGTCGTCGATCTGGGACCGGGACCGCCCCAGGGCGTCGTGCGAGTGCAAGAGGTGGAAACCGGCAGCTTGGGCCCGGTCCTGCGCGGCCTGCAGTCCCATGCCGGTGAAATCAGGCAGGGCAGCGGTCTTCGCCTCCCGCCCGGGGCGGGTGCCGTCCCACCGGCCGGGGTGGTCACGGGAGGAGCCGGCGCGGTGGGGCCGGTGGCGACGGAGTGGGGTCGCAGGCCGTGGTGGCGGCGGCTGGCCGGCCTCCGCATCGTTGCTCGACAGGTTGATCTTCCCCCGGTGGCTGATCTCGACCTGGTAGAACTTCGACCCCTTGGGGACCTTGGCCACGTTCACCGTGAACGCGCAACCGTCCACCCCCTGCGTCGTGCCGGGCCCCAGAGCACCGATGGCCAGTACTTTTCCACTTGATCCGAGGGCTGCGGGGACGGGGCGATGGTCTGGTCGGTCATGCCCGCGAGCATCCCGGTTCGGGCGGAGTGCGGCGGCTGCCGGGACCGAATCGTGACCCCGTCCGTTGCGGGTGTCAGGCCGTTCCGTTCCGGCCGTCCGGGGCCGGGCCGGTGGAGTCGCGGACGATGAGTTCGGTGGCGAGTTCGACGTGGAGGGCTTCGAGGGCGGTGCCTTCGATGAGGCGGAGGAGGAGGCTGACGGCGAGGCCGCCGAGTTCTTCGAGGGGTTGGCGGACGGTGGTGAGGGTGGGGATGGAGGTGCGGCTGAGGTAGTCGTCGTCGAAGCCGGCGATGGAGAGGTCGGTGGGGACGCGGAGGCCGCGTTCGTGGGCGGCGCGGAGGGCTCCGACGGCGGCCTTGTCGTTGAAGGCGACCAGGGCGGTGGGGGGTCGGGGGAGGTCGAGGAGGCGGGCGGCGGCGGTGTGGCCCCAGTCGCTGGTGGGTTCGATGTGGGTGACGAGGTCCGGGGGGATGAGGACGCCGGCTTCGGCGAGGGCGGCGGCGTGGCCGGCGTGGCGGGAGGCGGAGGCGAGCCAGTCGTCGGGGCCGTTGATGAAGCCGATCCGGCGGTGGCCGAGGGCGACCAGGTGGGCGGTGAGGTTGCGGGCGCCGGTGAAGTGGGAGGCGGAGACGGCGGCGATGTCCCGGGGGACGGGGGTGCGGGGGTCGATGACCACGAACGGGAGGTCCTGGCGGCGCAGTTGTTCGAGGGCGGCGCTGTCCTCGACGGGGAGGACGAGCAGGGCGCCGGCCAGGTCGCGGCGGCGGGCCAGCCCGGTGAGCGCTCCGTTGTGCTGGGCGGAGCTGCCCGCGCTGAGGATGAGTTCCCGGCCGTGCCGGTCGAGGGCCTCGGCGACGGCGGTGACGATGGTGCCGAAGTAGTCGGTGAGCAGGTAGGGGCAGCGGACGAAGACGGCGCCGGGCCGGGCGGTCCGCCGGGGGGCGGCGGGTTCGGGGGAGCCGAGGCGTTCCATCGCGGTGCGGACGGCGGCCCTGGTCTCCTCGGCGACGACGGCCTGCCCGGTCAGGACGCGGGAGACGGTGGCGGGGGAGACCCCGGCGGCCGCGGCGATGTCCCGGACGGTGACCCGCGTCGACTTCGGCCTACCCATGTGTTTCATCGTTTCGTTTCATGGAGGCGATCATACAACTCCCAACTTGCAAGGGGTGCAGGAATCTTGACAGCGGGAAAGCCGGTGCCGTTTCCTGAACGCACGCAGATATGTCAGAAACGTTTCATTTTGTTTCATGAAGGCAAGGGGAGAGGAACTCGATGTACCGACGCGTGCTCGGCACCGCCACGGCCACCGCACTGGCCCTCGGCCTGATGGGCGCGGCCCCCGCGTCCCCGCACCGGCCCGCCGCCGCCGTCGAGGTCTGGGTCACCACCCCGGACGGCGCCGAACTGCTGCACCAGCGCCCGTCGGTGGCGTTCCGGCCGGGCGCCTCCGCCCGCACCACCATCACCGTCGACCCGACCCGGACCTTCCAGCGGATGGACGGCTTCGGCGCCTCGATCACCGACTCCTCCGCCGCCGTCCTGAGCGGCCTGCCCCCGGCCGACCGGGACGCCGCGCTGCGCCGCCTCTTCGACCCCGCGCAGGGCATCGGCATCAGCATGGTGCGCCAGCCGATCGGCTCCTCCGACTTCACGGCCGCCGCCGCGCACTACACCTACGACGACGTCCCGGCCGGGCAGAGCGACTTCGCGCTGAGCCGCTTCTCGATCGCCCACGACGAGCAGCAGATCCTCCCGCTGCTGCGCCGGGCCCGGCAGCTCGACCCGGAGCTGACGGTGGTGGCGACGCCGTGGAGCCCGCCCGCCTGGATGAAGACCGGCGACTCGCTGCTGGAGGGGAAGCTCAAGGACGACCCGGCGGTGTACGACGCGTACGCCCGCTACCTGGTGAAGTTCGTGCAGGCGTACGCGGCGGCCGGCGTCCCGGTCGACTACCTGACGGTGCAGAACGAGCCGCAGAACCGCAAGCCCAATGCGTACCCGGGCACCGACCTGACGGCCGAGCAGGAGGAGAAGGTGGTCGAGGCGCTCGGGCCGCTGCTGAAGAAGGCCAGCCCGCGGACGAAGATCCTCGGCTACGACCACAACTGGGCCACCCACCCCGACGACGTGAAGAACACCCCGCCCGGCGAGGACCCCGAGACCGACTACCCGTACCGGCTGCTGGACAGCGACGCCGCCCAGTGGCTGGCCGGGACGGCCTACCACTGCTACGCGGGCGACCCGGCCGCGCAGAGCGCGCTGCACGACGCGCACCCGGACAAGGGCATCTGGTTCACCGAGTGCTCCGGCTCGCACGGCCCCACCGACACCCCCGCGCAGACCTTCCGCGGGACGCTGACCTGGCACGCCCGGAACCTGACCGTCGGCGCGACCCGCAACTGGGCCAGGTCCGTGCTCAACTGGAACATCGCGCTGGACGAGCACGACGGCCCGCACAACGGCGGCTGCGGCACCTGCACCGCGCTGCTGACCGTGCACGACGACCACAGCGTGACCACCGGCGCCGAGTACTACACGATCGGCCACCTGTCGAAGTTCGTCCGCCCCGGCGCCGTCCGGATCGCCAGCACCAGCTTCGGCACGCCGGGCTGGAACGGGCAGCTGACCGACGTCGCGTTCACCGACCCGGACGGTTCGACCGTGCTGGTGGTGCACAACGAGAACGACGCGCCGCGCGACTTCGCGGTCGCGGTCGGCGGGCAGAGCTTCGCGTACACGCTGCCCGGCGGCGCGCTGGCCACCTTCCGGTGGTCCGAGTCCGGTGCGCCGAAGCCGGACCGGCGCGAGGTCCCGCTCACCGGCGCCACCGCCACCGCCCTCCCGGCCGCCGCCGACGCCCGCGCGGCGATCGACGCGGACGGCTCCACCCGGTGGTCCAGCGGAACGGCCCAGACCCCCGGCCAGTACCTGCAGCTCGACCTCGGGCGGCGCACCGCCTTCGACCGGATCGCCCTGGACAGCGGCGACAACCTCGGTGACTACGCCCGGAGTTGGAAGATCGAGGCGAGCGACGACGGCACCCGCTGGCACCCCCTGGCGGACGGGCCCGGCACCGGCCAGCTGACCACCGTCGACCTGCCGCGCGACACCCGCGCCCGCTACCTGCGGATCACCGGCACCGCCACCGCCCCCCACTGGTGGAGCCTCGCGGACGTCCGCCTCTACCGCTGAACCGCCCCCGCCCGGCGGTGCGCGCGCAGCCCCCGACCCTCCGCGCGCACCGCC